>VYCT01000003.1 GCA_009843785.1 Candidatus Poribacteria bacterium
AATCTATTGATGAAATTATAAAAGTGTATAATTAATTAAAAGCTTTACTATAATATCTGGAGGAAGTTTAGCCGGTTTTGCGCAAGATGAACACACCGTCCTCCTCTACACTTTTGAGTCAGGTGCCGGGAAAACCGTCAAAGACCTCTCAGGCAACAAGAACGATGGTGAACTCATGGGACCGAAATGGGGTGAAGGCAACCCCGGTGGTGGACTCACCTTTGGTGGAAATGCTCCCAGGGATTTTGTGGAAATTCCTGATAGTGAGAGTTTAGACCTGGTTGAAGGACTTACGGTGGAGATGTGGCTCTATCTTGAGGCATGGTCAACCGCTGGTGGCACCGGTGCTACTAAGGAAACGACCTACAAAGTGGGACCTCGGAGCGACAAGAAGGTGCTAATCCGGATGACCACCGATAAGCATGCTTGGGGTGCTGCAGTTGCTGCCGGTAAAACGGATATGCCACTGAAGAAATGGACGCATATCGCTGGCACTTACGATGCCAAGTCCGGCGATGCCAAGATTTACATCGACGGTGTCTTAGATGGCGAGGGCAAGATCGGCGGCAATATCACCCCGAATGACGATGTCTTGTGGCTCGGACGCGGTGCTGGTCCGTTCCTACAAGGACGGATGGACGAGGTGCGAATCTCCAACATCGCACGCGCTGAGCAAGAAATTCAGGAACTGATGAACAAAGGCATTGAAGGTGTGTTAGCGGTAAAACCACAGGATAAGTTGGCAACAACATGGGGAAAACTGAAGTCAAATCTTCTACGATAGCGATGAAAACTTTTAAGGCTAAATGTCTGATGCTTTTTTTCGTTCTTGGGATAATAGCATCAAATATCGCGGACGCACAAAGGAATCCTCAAGCGAAAAGATATATGAGAAATTATCCTTCCATCTTTCAGGCATGGAACGCCATCGAAAATAGACCCAATGAAGGTGAACTCCATCGCATTGCTCGACACGATCTCATTTTCCACGACCCTTATTCGTTGTTAAGAATTCCTTGGAATATATCAGAGCAGCAGCCTTATCAAGGTATAGCAACAGACTTAAGTCCAAACCAACTCAATGTTGCCCGTGAAAGAAAAGAGAAACTCCTATCCTTAAATCCTCATCTTTTACTGCTTGTTGAAATCCGATGTAGAGATGGGAAATATCTCTCGCGAAAAAATGAAGCGCAAGTGGAAAACTGGTGGGATGTTGGCTTCTACCCACCGGACTCACCTTACTGGCTCCGGGACAAGAACGGTGAACCTGTTATCGGTTGGGGTGAGGATACCAACGGTGATGGAACGATTGACGAAAACGATACAGTTCTCAGCTACCTCATAGATTTCACGAATCCAGAAGTTCAGAATCTGATAGCCGATCAAGCAGTGGCATTAAACGCGTCTGGCCTCTTTGATGGTATCATGTTGGATTGGTGGAATGAGGATGGTGCGACCAGCGCAATTGGTGTTAATGACTGGTCAGACACTATTCTCACACGAGCGGCTGAATTAGAAGCACGATTGTCTATCTTGCACAAAATACGGTCACAGGTAGACGATGACTTCTTAATCCTTGTCAACGCGAATACGCGTCAAATCCCAAAATCCGCACCGTACGTAAACGGCATCTTTATGGAGTGTTATAAGCGGGAATACACCAAAGGATATAGTCTTGATCAGATCCTGCAGATAGAAGAGACGCTACTGTGGGCAGAACAGCACCTCAGAGAACCGAGAATCAACTGCTTAGAGGGGTGGCGGGTGGTAACGGATTATATGGGAGATTTAGACACACGGGTTGCAGAACGAAACAGCGAAAAAAATCGGCGATGGATGCGTATGATTACCACCCTTAGTTTAACGCATTCTGACGGTTATGTACTGTTTGGCGATGACAACGCCATACCGGTCCCCGATCATCTACACAATTGGTATGATTTTTGGGATGCTGACCTCGGACAACCGATCCAAGAGAAGGCAGTTCAATACCGAGATGTAGCAGGACTTTTTATCCGAGAGTTTGAAAACGGATGGGCAGTATACAATCGTAGCGATGCTGCGAGAACGATTACTTTTGATGAACCTGTCATAGCAGTTAGTAGGAGTAAACGTTATTCGCGCCATGAAATTCCGGACTTTGACGGAGAGATATTCCTGAAGACCGATAAAAATTGAAGAAAATCAGTGTTTGGCTGACGAGAAGTGTAGTGTAAACTTTTAGTTGGCACTTCTCAAAAGCATCTCCTAACTAAGTACTGAAAACTATGTTAATACGGCAATTCTACGGTCAATGTCGCCAAGAATTCGTCCGCCACGTGGCGATTGTAAACGCGGGCTGAAATTACCGACCCGTAGATATTTCCTACGTAGAAGATGCCGCAGAGCGTGCCGAGTGTCCACCCTTTCACCGATGAAATCCCATCTCTACGGAAGCCGTCGTATGCTTGCCAGCCTGTGAATCCTACGGTGAACAGAGATGTCAGCGCATCACCAAGGCGACCTGTATACAGCCTTCCAGCCCCCGGGAGAATCGTAGAGAGAGTTCCCGCTAAAAATGGACTGCGAGTGGATAGGCGTGCCCCCTTCTCAGCATAATCGTGATACACCACCGCTCTTTCTCTAATTGGCATCACAGCTGACGCCTGCAACGTCTTGAATACCTCACTTGCCTCAGACCATCGTTTTTGCTTCAGATAAGAGAGACCAATCAGCTGCTCTGCTTCAGCGTGTTGGCGTGTATCTGTTATGCGCGGCAGAGCTTCATGAAGAAATCGCGTAGACTGATCAAACTGATCCATTACAAAATAAGTCGCGCCAATCTGGTAGTAGATTCGGCTTATATATTCACTGTCGGGGTACGTCCGCAAAAGTGTTTCAAAACTTTGGATAGCTTGATCCGTCTTACCGCCGAAGCGATAACAGATTGCAATCCTATAATTAATCGCCTCGCTCTCTTGTGGTTCGTAAAAAAGATAGCGTTGGTACTCACCAACAGCGCGGAGATAATCACCCTGTTCATATAGGAAGTCAGCGAATTTACGTACATTTTCGGGGCTATAGTAATCGGGAGGTGTCTCGGCACTCACAGCAGATAGGAAGAGAGGACTGAAGAAGAAGAATATGAACGCGAATTTTAGTTTTTGTCTATTGTTCATCAATCCTCGGTAATATCCTTAGGTTTAGGGGGTGGTGGTTCGTCAAAAAGAATACCTTAGACACCCTCTCTCAGTATTTATATTATACCGACTTGTATGTTAAAAGTCAAAGCTAATTGCGGGTATAATCGGGAGCTCGCACCTAATGTCTGAAAATCTTTATTTCAATTCCGCGTAATCTGAAACGGGATCAATATATTTACCTGTCACGCTATCTTTATGATAATGCCTTGATTGCGAACCGTTGCACCGGAGCAATCTATCAGCCGTCAGTAGCACACCTCGCAACACACCGTATTCTTGTATACATGCCATGCCAAAGCGGGAGCAGCTCGGAGAGAAGCTGCAAGTCGGACTGTCTTGGCTTGAAATGAATTTTTGATACAACCGTATCAATCCTGTCACCGCGAGTTTTAACTCCGAGGTTTCCTGCGGATTAAAACGGACGACTTCCTGCGGTTTCGCTGTTGTCATCGGGTTGACTTTACGGATGAACGCCAGATCAGTCGCTTCACTCGCAAACGCAGGCGATACGAAGATAACAACGGATAAACAGAACACACAGAAACGGACGAAATAACGATAGATAGGGTAATTTACCATTTGCTCTCTTTAACCTCCACGGATTCAGGAATTGTGAAATTTAGCATCGGATTTGGCGTTTTCGTGTTCACCTCTGGATTGCTATAGGCAATCTGTTCGCGCTGGATAACTTCAGATTTTGCATCGTACGTGCTGGAGGTAACCACCATCGGAATATAGTTAATACCAATTTTACTGTGGTTCTGGTAACGCGATCTACCGATAATATAGCCTTCCGGATTTTTGACTTCCGCTGAGATGAGCCGATCCTTATGCATGCCTAAGATGACGCTTCCGAGTGTATCCTTCGCTTTTTCGGGCGGTTTCCAATAGGTATAGAGTACTTCCTCCACAACATCGTGCTTATCTAAAGTATATCCGATCGCAGTCAACCCGTATTCGGCTTGTGTGGTTTGGATAATGGATTCGACGAACGGGAGCGGCACACGTCCTTCGGAGATTAAACGGAACGCCTGTTTCTCCACAGGATAATAGATTTCAAGGACGTTATCCTTTACGACCATTATCTGCTTGACCGGTTCGGTAACCTCAACAACAACCCGCGCAGCCTTTACATCATAGTGGAGTGTGCCTGCAATGTGTTCCGTTTTGCCGTTTTCGGTTAACTCGCGCGTAAATTCTAACGAAAGCGTCTGCAGCGGTGCAGCGTAGAGAACATCAACGAGAAGGAATATCAGCAATAATATGATGAAAAATGGGGAGTTTTTAAGCATCTCTCTGTGAGTTATCTAAGGGTAAGCTTCTGGCACTTACTACTACATTAATTTTCTAACAATATCAGTTCATGGGTATCGCGAGTTTTAGCTGCGTACGAACGGCTTGACGCACTTCATCGCAGATGGAACTGGCGTGTTGGGTATTTTCGACTGTCACCGGATCGCCAGGATAGCGAGGCTCTACTGCATATTTCGTTATTATTTTAAAGTCGGGTTGCCAATCGGACCAATCCGGTAACGTAGGGACAATTAACGCCAGTAACTCTTCAAGGTTATGTGTCCTTAGAACAGGTATGTTTGCCTCTTGCAACCACGCCTTGAGATATTTTTCGATACATTGTTGGGCATGGAAACAGATAATATTATGTAGTAGTGGATTCTCTGCCAGTAACAATTGCTGCACCGTGATATAATCGGCTTCAGCCCGCTGTATCCACTCCAGTGTCAATGGATTCATGCAGTCTTTCCCTTTTTCAGCAAGATTTATTCCGTACTGTATGAATTGTAGATTTTTAACATTGCAGGCTGCATCGGATCCATGGAGCAATTCCCCTTTTTCGGTGATCTCGCGAAGAAACCAATCGTTATATGAGACACGATACGCGATCTCTTCAGGCGAACGCACCAACAGGTCCAGACCGAATCGGTATGAAATGCGTTGCCGAATCTCTATGGCCTTGTTGAGAAACTCCGACTTCGGAATATCCATCACAACGAGCAGATCCACATCCGAATCCTCGGTCGGCGTGCCATAAGCATGGGAACCAAAGAGAATAACTTGGAGTGGCGCAAATTCGCGCACGATGTCATCACATGTAGCCTGAATTTCCTGTCGGGTAACCATACGAACCTTCCTTTTACTGGAAGTATAACATATTTCGCGATGGCTATCAAGTTTGGTTCTCGAATGACTGTAGGAACTCTCGCTTAACGCTTGACATTAATCATAGCGAAGCCTGCTGTAGGAGTTCTCGGTCCGCAAAAGCACTCTCAGGATCGCCATCATAAATCACTACGCCATCGCGGAGCAAGAGGATACGGTCAGCGTATTTCAGGGTGAGCTCCGCGTCATGCGTTGCGAAAATGAGGGTCTTGTGCGCTTGTCGGATTTCATTGCGGAGTTCATCCATTAACTGATAGAGGTGCTGCGCGTCTTGACCAGTGGTGGGTTCATCAAGTAGGAAAAGGTCGGGATATAGTGAAAAGGTAGCAGCAACAGCAGTGCGCTGGCGTTGTCCCCGAGAGAGCGCATACGGTGCTTCTGCGCCGAGATTTTGTAAGTCAAATCGTGTGAGTGTCCTGTCAACCCGTTCTTCAAGGGTTTTTCTAAGAAATTTAAGATTCTTGGGACCGAACGCCACTTCATCACGAACAGTCTCCGCCTGTAATAATAGGTCTGGATCCTGAAAAACGATGCCCACTTTGCCTGCTAATTGATGGAGTTTCATACGATTACACAGCTTTCCATCAATCCACATCTCACCCGCCGATGGACGTAGCAAACCCGCGATGAGGTGTATCAGTGTTGTTTTTCCTGACCCATTTGCTCCCATGATAGCAAGTACTTCTCCACCCGGCACCTCGCAAGAGATGTCACAAACAGCATCTTTATCGGTGTTCGGATAACGAAAATGGAGATTTTGGATGTTCAGGAGAGCCTCTTGTCGTTCGACATTGGCGGCAGGTTTGGGAGGTGATGTTGGAGCGTTCGAGGGTACGTCTACTGGCACTTGTACGCCTAAACGTTGATATGGCGTGACATCTTGAAATGCATCTGCCTTCGGCAAATCCAGACAGAGGCGTCCATCCTCCATCAACCAGACATGGTCGCACAACGGTGCGACTTCTTGGGTGCGATGGGTTGCCAAAACAACTGTTATACCTATCTCTTTATTTAGGTAGTTGACGATATTGAGGATTTCCCGCGTTCCCTTAGGATCAAGATGACTCGTGGGTTCGTCAAGGAGTAAGACTTGAGACCGCATTGCACAAACAGCGGCAAGGGCAACTCGTTGTTTTTCACCGCCGGAGAGCGATGAAATCTGCCGAGATTCAAATCCGGATAACCCTACCTGTTCCAAGGCGATAGTGATTCGTTCCTGAATCTCTTCGGGCGGGAAACCGAGATTCTCGAGGCCAAAGGCAATTTCATCTTCAACCAGTGTGCAAAAAAGTTGATCGTCTGGGTTTTGGAAGAGGAGGGAGACCTGTTGGCATGTGGTAGCAAGCCGTTGTGTGGCGATATCTTTACCGTTGAGATGTACCGTCCCTGTAAGCGTTCCCGCCGAGGCATGCGGAATTAAGCCATTCAGCGTGCGCAGCAAAGTGGATTTACCACACCCCGTCGGACCTGTCAATAAGACAAACGCGCCACGAGGAACATGAGTCGTGATGCCATGAAGTGTCGGAATCTCTCGACTCGGGTAAGTAAAGCGGAGATTTTCTATTTCAATACATGCCATGGTCCCGCTAACTCAGGCCTTCAATTTGGACAGGAACAGAACCGAAGAGTTGCTCTAAATGTCGCGTGACCGACTCATGGAAAGCATCAAAAGTTTCTTGGACGTTCTGCTTAAAGTCATCGGTGTGATGCTTGAAAACGTTGTGGAGTTGCGCGTGCTGGGCATGGACACGAGCAAAGAGGCTATGGACGTATGCTTGGAGTTCACCGAGCCGCTCTGTTTGTGCTTTCGCGAAGGTACCAACTGCGTCTTTGAAAGCAGCGAATTCCGCCTCTAAGTACTCTTTGAACATTGACTGCTGAAAACCTGTCAATGCGCTGTGTGCAGCGTATTGAAAATCCTTATGGATTGCATTGTACTTTGTCTTAATGCGTGCAAAAAGCTGGCGCGAATAGTTCTGGATATCACTTGTCCGGCCGCCTTGAGCATCCACAAACTGTGGAACCTTCTCTTTAAACGTATCCATCTCTTGATCCAGGAAATTCCTGAAATCCTCAACAGCGAGGGTGTAGCGAGTTGTTTTCTCGAGGTGATATCCCATAACAGCCAATCGGACAGCTTCAGGAAACATCTGACGATAGTTTTTGATAACTTTCGCCAAATAGCGGGCGTATTCTAACCCTTGTCTGGAAAAAAATTGCCGCTGAATGGAGCGGGCAAATGCTATTATTTCCTCTATGCGAATCGACCGGACATTATTGTGGGTCTTAGGCATGTGCTCAAGCAGCGTCAAACACCGAGAAAAATAGTTCTTCAAGGTCGGATCATAGAGCGTTGAAATAACCCGCCGATACTCAGCGATAAGCTCCTCACGCGGCATCTCAGGAACGAAATTGAGGCTCATATCGGTGTTATTTCCGCTGGATTCTACAAGCAGCCGATCTTCCTGTTTTAATCGGCGCCAGAGGTCCGTCTCCTTTAAAGCAGTAAGCAGACCTGCCATTGCCATCGGGATGCCAGCTTCTTGGATAAAGTTGATGTGTGAATCAAATTCAGTATCACCATCAAGTCCGATGATAAAACCGCCTGTTACTTCTATCCCTCTGCTCTGTATTTTTCTTATGGCGCGCATGAGGTAGCTGCCAGCCTCTTCTTCTTTGCTCGTATTTTGTCCTTTGGAGGTGCTGAGGAGTGCCTCATCATTCGGGCTTTCGATACCGAGGAACACCATGTTAAATCCTGCTTCAGTCATCGCGTCAAGCATCTCAGGGATTTCAACGAGGTTTACACTGGCTTCGGTGAAAAGTGAAAATGGGAATTGCCGTTTTTCCTGCCATTCCTTGACAGCAGGGAGCAAACGCATCGCATCACGTTTATTGCCGATGAAGTTGTCATCAACGACAAACATCGCACCGTCCCAACCGAGCTTGTAGAGTATCTCAAACTCAGCGAGCATCTGCTCATTGCTTTTGGTGCGCGGGACGCGTCCAAACAATTTTGTAATATCGCAAAATTCGCAGTTAAAGGGACAGCCACGCGAAAACTGGAGTGCCATCGAGCCGTAGTCGTTAATGTTAATAAGATCGTAGCGCGGCGGCGGCGTTTTCGTAATATCTGGTTTTCGAGTTTCCCGATAGATCTCCTTCGCGGCACCACTCTCAAAATCGGTTAAGAAATCTTCAAAAATCTCTTCAACCTCACCAAAGAGAAAATGGTTAATCGTGGCATCGGTTTCTGCCTTGATATTATCGTAGTAGGAAGTAGGGTGGGGACCGCCAGCGATAATCGGTACGCCCGCTCGATTACACCGTTCAGCGACTTCATAGAGCGATGCTTTCTGAACAATCATTGTTGAAGTAAAAACAACATCTGCCCACTGGAGATGGGCATCCGTGAGCGACTCAATGTTCATATCAACGACTTTCATCGCATAATTATCTGGAAACATCCCAGCGATCGTTAAGAGCCCAAGTGGGGGCATTGATGACTTTTTTCCAAGAAATTCTAAGGCGTACTTAAAACCCCAATAAGACGGCGGAAACTTTGGGTAAACAAATAGTGCATTTGGCATAATAGATCCC
>VYCT01000108.1 GCA_009843785.1 Candidatus Poribacteria bacterium
ATCTACTATAAAAGGTTAGATAGAAAAAATACAGGCTTTTCAGCAAAATACGCCCTTTCTCTATTCAACTTGCATAAGTCCTGAAATTATTATACCCAAGGTGCTACTTAACGAATTTCACACGCTTGAACGTGGTTTTTCAAACATCTTCGCGCTCTAGCGGAGTGCTTGTCTCTGAAGAGAGACAACTCACATTATAGAACAAGGTGTTTGCGCCTTGTTATACTTAACTTTGGAGAAATAATGCATATTTTTTCATTGGAAATAGAGAATGATGATTTTGACAATGCTGAATTTGTCAGTGCCCCAGAAAGAAGCATAGAATTTGAGCAACATCTGGAAAGTTGGCTTGAAAATAATCCGTGGATCCTTGTTCAAAGAGGAGACATTCTTTGGATTGGTAAACAAGCGAATGTTAGAATTGAGGATAGAACCATCTTTCCTGACTTGCTTGGGGTTGATGCTGAAGGAAACCTTATTATTGTTGAACTAAAAAGAGGACGAACTCCGCGCGACACAGTAGCACAATTACTGGACTATGCAACATGGACGGATGGAGTTTCGGACGCGCAGATTCGTGAGGTTGCTAAGACCTACTTTGAGGATCAAATAGAACTCAAGGGACAATCCTTTGACGAGGCATTCAAGACTGCGTTTGAAACTGAAAACGTACCCACATTAAATCGTAGTTTGCGCCTGTACATTGTGGCTGGAAAGATATCAGAGTGGGTATTAAAGGTTTGCAAGTTTCTCCGAAATTCACATAATATGGATGTCAGTTGTGTGGCGGTTTCAATGTTTGAGACTGAAACCCAGAATGTGATCATAGGAGTGGAAACTAAGCTTGGGGATAGGAACAGTGTAACACTAATCCCTACACAGAATAGACGAAGGCAAGACAATACGTTAAGATGGGAGGTGGTTTGGGAGGCAATACTGCGATTAACAGATGGAAACCCGAGTAGTGAATTTAAAACTGAAGAAGTCAAAACTGCTGTCTTAGAGGAACGTAGTGACTTCAACAAGAATACAATTTCGGGTAGCATACATTCGTTCCGTCAATCAAGATATATAGTTTTGGGGGCAGTACAACAATTAAGTGATAGAGATACAGATGTTGAGTTTACAGCGGAAAACATACTGCAAGTTATCTCAGAGGATCCTCCTGACTTCAACCAACTTCGAATTCGTAGGATGATAGATATATTTTGCCAATTTGGAATTCCACAAATACTATCTAGTTAAGTGGGACAAGAGACAGAAAATTAAATGCAAAACCATGCAACAAACGCTTCCGCATTTCCGGACACCACCCACCCAAGGTATCAAATACATCGGCTCCAAACTGAAACTCATTCCGCAAGTCTTGGAGCTCGTCAAGAAAGTTAACGCCAAAACAATCCTCGACGGCTTTGCAGGCACAACCCGCGTCTCACAAGCACTCGCTAAACTCGGCTATAACGTTATTTGTAATGACGTTGCCCCATGGTCAGAGGTATTTGCTACCTGTTATCTATGCAACACAAAACCGAGAGAAACGTATCAACCGCTCATTGACCACCTCAACGCTGTACCACCTGCTGACGGCTGGTTCACAGAACACTACGGCGGACACGCTAACGGTGGCAACGCCATCCAAGCGGACGGACTCAAGAAACCGTGGCAGCTCCACAACACGCGTAAATTAGATGCCATTCGACAAGAGATCGAAACCCTTAACCTCGATTCAGTCGATAAAGCGGTAGCACTTACGAGCCTGATGCTGGCACTCGATCGCGTTGACAGCACCCTTGGTCACTTTTCAGCATATCTCAAAGATTGGGCACCCCGTGCTTATAAAGACTTGGTGCTTGAGGTGCCAGAAGTCTTCACCTCAGAAGGAAACCATCAGGTTCACCAAAGCGACATCTTTGACCTCGTGCCGCGTGTCTCCGTAGACCTTGCTTACTTCGATCCGCCTTACGGTTCCAATAATGAGAAGATGCCCCCGTCTCGCGTTAGATATGCTGCTTATTACCACCTCTGGAAAAGCATTGTGCTTTTCGATAAACCCACCCTCTTCGGCAAAGCAAAACGGCGAGAAGATACATCTGATCCGCTCGCCGCTTCTGTATTTGAGGAATTCCGAACGAACAGCACTGGTCATTTCATTGCTGTTGAAGCCATTGCGAAGTTGATTCGTGAAACGCAAGCACGTTGGATTCTGCTATCCTACAGTTCCGGCGGCCGTGCGACTGCTCAGCAACTCAACGAAGTCATGCAGAGCAACGGGAAACTTCTCGATGTCCTTGAGCTTAACTACAAAAAGAACGTCATGGCAGGTATGAAATGGACAGACGAATGGATAAATGACGCTGAAACGCCGAACCGAGAATTCCTTTTCCTCCTTGAGAAAAATTGAAATCACAGTTTCAGCGGTTGTGAAGTATCCTCGCAAAATGCTTTAACTCTCGGATGCGCCAGTACTTCTGGATTCAGAATATATGCCGGGGCACGTCCTTGAATCGCGTCTGTCGCCTGCTCAATGGTCCGAAGATCCAACCGAATCCCAGATTCAACAGTCATGCCTGCATTATGATTCGTAGAGATGATACGCGGATGGTTCTTATGAATCGCGCGTGTGCCGTTAACCGGGTCGTCCACGACATAATACCATAGCCGGTTTTCACTAACAGCGCGGTTCGCAGCTGCATCGTCAACGAGGTTCCCACGCGACGGATTGATGAGAGACGCATGCGGTTTCATCGCACAGAGTTCTTCGTAGCCGACAACTGTATCTGCCCCCGATAGGTGCAGAGATACGGTATCGCTCTCTTTGAAGAGGGTCAGCGGTGTATCAACAGCTTCTGCACCAAATTCCGCTGCGAGTTCAGCGATGTCCGGACGGATGTCGTAGACCAAGAGTCGCCCTTCCTCACCGAGAAGCGGACGCGCACGACGTGCGACTTCTTGTCCAATTCGACCAAAGCCGTACAAACCGAGCGTAGAACCCATCACCTCATGGGTCTTGATTAGTCCAAAATCTCCACTATGAGAGGCTCTATTCAGTGTATAGACGCGTTTCAGAGTTGCGAACCACTGCGCAATCGCATATTCGGCGACGGTTACCATGTGTTCAGGAGCAATGGTAACGATGACACCGGACTCAGTCGCCACATCAACGTTAACGGTTTCATAGCCGACACCCCACCGCGCAATGATTCGGAGCGATTCTGCCGCTTCGTAGAAGCTTTCATGAAAGGGTACCCCGCCTGCGATCACCGCAACAACACCAGGGGCATGTTCCGCTGTCAATTCCGGTGGGTGGATACTCAACGCACCAAGTTTCTGTAAATCTGCCAACGCCGCCCGACGTTCCGCAGTATCAAACTCACTGTTCTCGAAAATAGGAGATAGTAAAATTTTGGTTTCCATAGGTTTATGTGTTTAGCGACTAATACGAACACTGCCTGCTTGCATTGCCTTCTCTGCCTCTTCTGCCGTTGCCCAATTGAAATCTCCCGGGAACGTATGTGCCAAGGCGGAATACCCACCAGCGAAATCAACAGCTTCCTGTGGCGATTTGCCGTTCAGCAGACTATAAATCAATCCTGATGAGAAACTATCACCGCCACCCACACGATCAACGAGTTCTAAGTTTTCATAGATACGTGACAGATAAAATTCTGAGCCATCAAACAGGAGGGTCCGCCAATCGTTGAGCCAACCGGTTTTCGCATCGCGTAACGTCGTACCGATCATCTCTATATTCGGAAAGGTGTCTTTGACGCGCTGCGCAACCGCTTTGTAACTCTCCGGTTCAAGTTTGCTATAAGATTCGGTTGCCCCTTCCGCTGCGAAACCGAGCGATTTTTCAAAGTCTTCCTCGTTACCGATGAGTACAGAGACATGCTCCATCATAGGGCTATTCGCTGCTTGTGCTTCCTCAGCACTCCACAACTTGGAACGGAAGTTCAGATCGTAACTGGTTTTAACACCTGCCGCACGCGCAGCTTGAAGCGCCTCTGCCGAAACCGCAGCTGCGGTTTCTGACAACGCCGGTGTAATCCCACTCAGATGGAACCACCGCGCATTGCTAAAAATAGAGGCCCAATCGATTTCACCAGGTTGCACTTTGGAGATTGCCGAGTATCCGCGATCATAAGTAACACTACTCGCACGGGGCCCCGCTCCCATTTCGAGGTGATAAAACCCGTTCCGCTCAAAGCCGACACCGTCAAAGTCCACCCAGACGATGTTCGACATGTCCACACCGAGTTCGCGTCCTTTGTTACGGATGTAGCGACCCGACCAGTTATCCACGAGTCGTGATACCCATGCTGTCCGCAGTCCGAGTTGTGCAGCGTTGACAGCGACGTTCATCTCCGCACCGCCAGCCGTGATTGACAGCGATGTCGCGTTCTCAAGCCGCATAAACTCCGGTGAAGTGAGACGAATCATCGCTTCTCCAAACGTGACTAAATCATACATATCGTTTATTCTCCTGTTTTGATGTCTGTTGTATTCTGGTATTCGTGATAAAGGTTTTCAATACACTGTCCACAGAAACAGTAGACCCTACCATATCCGCCGACCTCTTTTTCAAGCAGTTGGTTCATCAGGAACTCTTCTTGGCAGACGGCGCAAACTTCTATCGGTTCTTTGGGGACATCCGTTTCATCACCCTTTTTCTGCCGAGACGTGAAATGCAGAATCAACCAAACAACGATAGGTGTAAAAATTACAAAAATAGCAAATAACATTACATGTTTTCCTCATAACAACGTACAGCAACTATAATGCCTATTACTATAGACTATAACTCCGAAGATGTCAACGGAAATTGTTTTGATTAATTCGCGGTCGCCGTGCTAAAATATGGATGCTAACCTTCTGGGAAAATCAATAAATTTGATCGGCGCGCTTACATAAAGTTTAAGAAAATATTTCGGTAATTTGCAAACCATAGACATCTTGTTTGATGTTTTCTTCTGTGAGGTCTATTCTTTTGTCGTCAAGAAAAAACCTCTTAATTCCGTGTCCTCTGTGTTCTCTGTGTCATCCGCGATTCTGACAGTTGCAGCGATTCAGACAGAAAAGAGATCAGAATTACCGAATTTAAAAATTAATCTTCATCAAGCGCACCTACCAGTGGAGATCTATAAGAATAACAAAGGACTCTATTCGTACATGTCAAAAATAGCACACGTAGATGTTTATCCGACTGCTGTCGGGATGAAAGATGTCTTTAATATTGGGACCGGCTTCGTCGGAGATACCGGGTCCGCAGGCGATCACGTTTTTGTCAAAATCACAACAGACGATGGCTACGTCGGTTGGGGCGAACAACGCGCCCTCCCGTCGTGGAGCTACGAGACGACTGAATCCATCACAACGACAATTCGACATCACATCACCCCATTACTTCTCGGACAAGATCCGCTGAACCTCAACGCCATCCACCGTGCTATCTATGACGCTTTGAAACCCGCTGTCAGCAACGGACACCCCTTTGCCAAAGCAGCAGTGGACATCGCTTTGCATGATCTGCGTGGACACATCCTTGATGTGCCAATACATACCCTCTTTGGTGGAAAACGCCACAATACACTCCCACTCTGTTATGCATTGAGTATTGATACACCCGAAATCATGGGACTGAAGGCGAAAGCCTTGGCACCCTGTTCCTGTTTCAAAGTCAAAGTTGCGGGGATTCCCGCAGCAGATGAAGAACGCCTGCGCGCCGTGCATGAGGCGATGCCAAATGCGAAGCTTTGGATTGATGCGAATCAGTCATACACGCCATCGAATGCCCTTGAATTGCTAAAGCGCGTCGGAGACATCCGAGAAATCTACTGTATGGAGCAACCCGTGGCGAGCCAAGACTGGTTCGGTATGAAACGAGTTCGGGAGGACGCACCGGTTCCGATCGCTATTGATGAAGGCTGTTTCACCTATTTCGACTTGGCGAAAATAGCACGCTTGGCGTGTGCCGATGCCGTCGTTTTGAAGGTGTGTAAATCTGGAGGCTTAGCGGAGTGCATCAAAAGCGTCCATGTTGCCGAAGCCAACGCATTAGAACTCCTCGGCAGCGGGTTGACGGAAGCCGGGATCGGTTTCATCGCCAGTGTGCATCTCTTCTCGACTTTGGATCTCGTGCTCCCCGCGGAGCTCAATGCCCCCGCCTTTTTGGAAACGATGGCAGTGAGCGGCATCGAAATACACGACCATGTTGTGACAGTGCCAGATGGACCTGGACTCGGCGTTACGCCTGATGAGGACTATATCGAGGCGAATCTCCTGAAGATCGATTATTCTTAGATATAATAAAGACTTCAACAATAATAGCGATAAGGATTGCCACTGCACAGAGCAGATACGGACTCTGTGTCCCGAATCGCGAATCCGCCAGAATGCCCCCTAAGAGTGGCCCCAGCAGAATCCCTAACCCCAATATCCCCTCATGCCAGCCGCTCTTATTCCCTTTGTCCGCATGCCGATCTAAACCGTAGTAGAGGCTACTAAAATAGGTAAAAGCGGCAGACACGCCGATAACTCCGAACGCGAAGACCCAGAGGGTCGTGTGTTGGATTTTCCATATTCCGAGAAAACTGATAACAGCCAACACCTGAACGATCAATATCGGAGTGAAACGGTAGTGCCATCGGGTCGAGTAGCCGGTACCAAGTACGAGAAAGGCTAACGTCTGCATACCGCCAAGGGTCAACATCAGGTTACCGAATGTTGTCGGGGGTATCCCCATTTCCTTCGTGAGTTTCGGCGCAAGGCGACGCAACACACCGAGCAGGAACCACGAAGTGAAATTCGCGCACCGCGCAAGGTTAAGATAAGTCGTCCGTACAGGTTGGGGTGGATAAAGCGTTTCAGGAGATTCCGAAGCAATTTCAGAGGCAGCATCGGTTTCTGGCACATCCGATGTTCGCAGACTGTTCACGACAATTGTCCCTAAGGTGAGTAAACTGAAGACCGCTGCGAGATAGAACGATCTGAACGGGTTCGTATCGCCATAGAGGTAACTTGAAACTGCTGGACCTAAAGTGACACCAACGCTCCAGAAAAGGTTAAAGAGCATAACCCGTTGGATCAGTTGACCTTCACCTTCGCGTTCAGCAAGCCACGCCTCGTAGGCTGGCCAGAAAAGTGCCATACTGATGCCGATGCCCGGAAAAATAAGCATCAAGTGCAGGCTGTTTCGGCATAGCGGTAGCGCTATACTGACAGCACCGAGCACCAGACACGCCGCGTAAAGCACATAGCGCCGCTCTATTCGATCCGATAACCGTCCGAACGGGATCGCAAGTACCACGAAGAAGGCAGTCATGACTGCTTTCAGCACGCCTAAGAAGGTTGAGGAGAGTCCGAGGTAACTGGTATAAAAGGAGGTGTTAGTGATGATGCCGCTAAAAGCGAGATCGATGAGCAGGACAGGGAGGTAAACTGTAAACAGGTGGCACATTTTGGCGACGATCGCCAGCCAAAACTTGCCCGACCAAAGTTGGCGCATATTATGTCATTCCGCACCGAAGGTTAGGGTTCTACAATCTTCGCATCAATCATGTGATAGGGCGTAGCACCAACGGGTTCCACCTCAATACCGATTTCATCTTGTATGAGACCGCTATTTGCTATCGCTCTCGCATAGATTTCGACAGGGTCCTCTTGTGCGGGGACGTGCCAATCCCATTTCCAAAGTACCCAGGCAAGGGACGTATCCTGCGCCCAAATTTCTGCTGCTTCCCATGTCTGCCCGTAATCAACGCTAACTTCTACCTTCTTGATACCGTCATGGTTGCCCGCATCGAACGCCGCGCCGCTCACTGTATAAATCTTGCCACCAGTAATTTCTTCACCATCACTCGGTGTGCCAATCATTGTAGCAAGTTTCACATGCGCAATCGGATCCCAACCCCGTTTTTCCCAGTAACTTTCATGTGCTGCTGCTAAGTGGATATTCACGATCCATTTCGGGTTCTTTGTGCCGTAGTGCCCCGGGTTCAGCAGCCGGATAGGAAAACCGTGCTCAGTTGGAAGCGGTACACCGTTCATCTCGTAAGCAAGGAGTGTCTCTTCACGCATTGCGTCTTCCAACGGTATCGCCGTATGATAGCCATCAGCACACCGGAAAACAACCACCTTCGCTTCGGGTTTGGGTTCGACTTTCTCAATCAGATCACGGAGTCGAACGCCTTTCCAATTCGCATTACTCATCTGTTCCGTGCCAATCGGGTCTCCGATACATTTCAAGGTTCGCATCGCCTTAACGGATTCCATCGCTGTGATATCCGCAAGTCGTAAGGCGGGTATCTGTTTTTCGATTAAGCCGGTGATTGCCATCCGCCAATTCGCCGCGTCAAGTACGGCAGGGTCGCCGATCTGAAGGATATAGAAGTCGGCGTTGGGTGTTACAAAAGTACCCGGCTTAAGCAGCGGTTCGGTATCTGCTTGTCCTTCCAACTTTATGAAAGGACCGGAACACCCCACTTGAACGGGCAGAACCAGCCCCGCAGCACTAATCGCGCTCAGCTTTATGAACTTTCGTCTTTGCATTTCGTTTCCTCATCCGCATCGTAATTTTTACGACACCTCTCACCATGATCGCTGTGCCAAGAAACAGCGTTAAAGGCAACCCCCATTTCCATTGGAAGAAAAAGTAGGCGATGAAACTGATACACATCAAAACAATGAAGGTGTTCAGAAGTTTTTTGTTTTCATACCATTTTTGCATCTGCTTATATTTTTTCAAAGCGTATTTCTAAAACTATTGGGTGGTAGGTGCAAGGGTCAGTTGCACCATAGGTGTCAATTTAGGGGTTTTCAGTAGCCTCT
>VYCT01000087.1 GCA_009843785.1 Candidatus Poribacteria bacterium
TTCGTTCTTCACCGAGTAGGTTGTTAATAATCGAAGATTTTCCGACGTTGGGTCTGCCGACAATCGCAACAATGGGGTGTCTGGTTTCCATTTTTTTGTATTTCCTTGCGGATAAGTTCCACTGTTGGTTACTTGACAATTTTCGCGTTACCAGCGAAACCACAATTAGGTTGGCTTTCCAAGCGTCGTTCTGTCACCGGAAACGGTAATAACTGATTTTATCACAACAATGGTAGGAATTGCAAGCAATACTCCCCAAAAACCGAGTACGGCTGCACCGACAATAACGGCGAACATAATCAGCAACGGGTCTACATCAATGGCATCGCTCATAATTTTTGGGGAGATGAGCGAATTGTCAATTGCCTGAATACCGAGAATGGCGCCCAACACAAATGCGCAGCGGACGAGGAAATCGATATTCCCGAAATCTCCAGCTGCCAACCCCATGAGCATCGCTACAAACGCGAAAGCACCCCCGATAAAGGGACCAAAGGTCGGTATAGCATTACAGATGCCGGCAAGTATACCGATAACTAAAGCGAACGGAACACCGATGACGCTGTAAGCGATGGAGGAAATTATTGACACAATTGTGATGACTGTGACAAGTCCTCTTAGAAATTCTTGTAGATTCTTGTCAATTTCACGCAGGTATGCTTTGGCAGCGTCCCGATGCGTTTCAGGCACAAGCGTGAGGAAACTCCTGAAATAGTTATCGAACGATTGGTTGGCGTACACAAACACGATGAGTGTCAGGGACAGGGTCGCTAAAAAACCGCCAAAGCCAAAAGCGATTGAACTTGCGAACTGAAATCCCTCTTTGACGACCTCGCCACCGGTCTGGGCGATTGTGGGTATTCTTTCCGTCAAATACGATTTTGCCTGTTCAACGATAGGTTGGTCCTCGTAGGCGTGGCTGATGCCTTCCCTATATGTTGTAAACGGTCGCCATCTGGAGATGGCGGTAGGGCGATGCCAGATAGCAGTGCTGTTCCCAACGTATACCCCGGAAGGCACAGAGGCTAACAGCGGGATTGCTGGTGTCCCAGAAATTAGAGGTGTCCTTTCCGTTTTTATCCAGTCATGACGATTCCATTCATGGAGTCCATCCGGAGTATTCGCATATAATTCGATTGGGGTGCCATTTGTGTCACCTGTTGTCTCATCGCCACCTGCCAGTGCATAAACTACCTTTTCTGTTTCAGTGAGTTTTTCCCATCCGAGAGAAGAGCCTTCGAGATACCAATGCACTGTTGTCTTTATAGGTGAGGCATTCATCTGTTGTGAAGCGGTTTCCGTTTCGGTTTTCCTCGCTGTAGATGTGGTGTCTGTCTGCTCTAACTGCTCTGAAGGTACCACATCCATTTCCGCTGCTGTCGTTTGGCTTTCTTCCTGTTCTAAGGGCGTTTCCACGTCCATCTGCCTACTGGCGACGTAGGTTACGCGATGCCCATTGTCTGCAGCGGAGATGATACTCACAATAGACTTGTCGCCGTAAATGTTAGGCGCGACCGGGTTCCACGTTTCGCCTGCGTTGTCACTGGCGTAAAGTCCTTTTTGTGTGCCGACGTAAACCTGTGCATCATCCCAGTGTGGAACGTTGATGGCTTGGATGGCAAGCGTATCAAACGGGGTGTCTTCCACTTTGTGCCATATCTGTGTTGAACTTGCGTCGTTTCCGTCATCAACTGGTGGTGTCTTATAGTAGCGATATAAACCACTCTGCGTGCCAGCGTAGATAATGTTTTCACTCGCTGTAAGTACGCGTATCGGTTTACCGAGGAGCCCGCCATTAGTGATACCGATAGAGGAAAGTTTCCCTTCAGTGTTTGGTCGCATTTCATAGACCCCGTGGTTCGTGCCGAGATAGAACGTTTCTGTGGACGGGGATTTCTCGTTGTTTTCGGTAACCTCGTCTTCAGCAGCAAGTGGATTAACACTGATAGCGACTGCTGTAAAGGTTTCACCGATAGCATGCGGCAGAACAGTTTCATGGTAAAACTTCAGTAACCCAACTCCCATCTGGCTGGCTTGTCTACTCACCTGTTTGCCGGTATAGAAAAGCACGCCGCCACAGACGAGGACAATCACAGTGGTTGCGATGCCGCGTTGGTATTGCTTTTTAAAGGGGAGCGCGTTCCAGAGGAACCTGAAGACGTAAGCGAAACCGAACCCCAAAATGAAAGGCATCAGTACACCCAATAAGCGTATAAAAACCCAGACGCTTATCATTATGATTTCCAGTATAACGATGCTTTTTATATCGATCCAGCGATAGATACGCGTGAGCAACACAATCAGCAATATTGGCACTACCGGATGTAGTAGCATCGTTCGACTGCCGTTGGAACTGTTGCCTTTGTAGTAAGCGAAAGCGATCCATACAGCAGCGAGTACGACACTGATGATTGCGAGAATTGTTGCACCGTTGAGTACCGGTTTTTGTGGGTTCGGTTCGTTTTGTGTGTTCATTGTGTTATAGTTATCGGTTATCAGTTAACAGTTATCAGTGGTCAGTTAAGAGGGATATCTGATTTATCCAAGTCTTTCTCTTAACTGAAAACTGAAAGGTTTTTTGAAAAAAAACGAACCGATAACTGTAAACTAATTACGATGTTGCTGGCACTTCGGTTGCATTTCCGTCTCTGGATTCATACGCTTCAATTACGCCTGCGCCGATGCTGTCGCCCCAGACGTTAACTGTGGTACGGAACCGGTCAAGCAGCCAATCGATAGAGAGAATAAGCGTTATACCCTCCACTGGAAGATCCACGGCTCTCAGCACGATAACCATTGTGACGAGGCCTGCTTCTGGAATTCCCGCAGCACCGATGGCTGCCAATGTCGCGGTGAGGACGACAACTATTTGTTGCGCTGGATCCATAGAAATTGCATAGACCTGTGCGATGAACATCACAGCGACCGCCTCATAGAGTGCGGTGCCATCCATGTTAATGGTCGCGCCTAACGGGAGTACGAAACTGGAAGTCCGTCTGGAGACCCCGTTCTGATTCTCAACGCCCTCCATCGTTAAGGGCAAGGTTGCACTGGAACTTGCTGTCGAAAAGGCGTTGAGTAGTGCTGTCGCCATGCCTTTGAAGTAATTGAGCGGATTTCTGCGTCCGAGGAGCATTAAGAGTATCGGCAAAGCGATAACAGCGTGTACGCCAAGTCCTAACACGACAGTCGCACTGTACTTGCCCACGGCGACGAGTTCGGGCCAGAAGCCAGCAAAGCCTTTTGCCTCTCCGATCCTCCCTGCAATTAAGCCGAAGATACCGAACGGAGCGACATACATGATCCAGTGGACGAGTTTCATCACTGCCTCATTTAGTCCCGAGATCACAGCGATAACCGGTTTGCCAATATCACCGAGCATGGACAAGGCAGCACCAATGAGAAGTGAGAAAAAGATTAAGGGCAGAATATCGGTGTGCACCATCGCTTTGAAGACGTTTGAGGGGATCATCCCTTCTTTGCCGGTGTCTTCGTTGCCGAGAAAGACCTCTTTGATAGTGTTGCCCATCGTCCGTTCCGTTTTGTCGGACATTCTTGTGGCAATGGGTAAGCTGATGTCGATACCTTTACCGGTATTTTTGGGCTCTATCCTCACGAGCCGACCATCAGAAAATAAGAGGCGTTCCCCATCGTCTGCGGTGACGTAACGGGCATCCCTGAAGGGTTGCCATGATTTTACGGTGACTGTTGTCTCCGAAATTGATTCGACTTCACCGCGTATGTCCTGGTCGGTGAGGGTAACGATATATTTATTGTTATAGGTCCGATTGAATTCTCCGCTCAATTCAACAGTGAGCATCTCGGTGCCAGAGAGTGTGTAGGTCAGATCGGGTCGTTCTTCGCCTTGTGATAGTCCTTTCCCCGGCGAGATGATATTCACAAGGATTATCCCGATGATAACGGCGATAGCGGTTGTTGCCATGTAGTACAGGACGGTTCGTCCGCCGATGGAACCGATGTTCCGGATGTCGCCTAAATTGGTTATCCCGACGATCATAGACAGGATAACGAGCGGCACCACTATCATCTTTAGGAGGTTTAAGAAGACTTCACCGAGTATGGTTGTGTGGACTGCGAAGTCTGGTGCGTAACCACCGATAATCGCGCCAGCAACAATGGCAATGATAATTCCGTAGAGTAGACCGAGGCTAACTTTCGGTTTCTGTTCGTTTTCATTTTCGTTCATAGGTTGACTCCTTTATTGGCTGTCAGTACGCCTGCTGCGCAGGCTTTCAGTTATCAGTTTTCGGTTAAAGAGAAGATTGCAGAATTCACGTAACGCATAACTGTCCCAAGGCTTAACTAACAACTGAGAACTATTTCTTTATTAACATTTTTCGGGTGGCGTTAAAGTCGCCTGCTGTGACAGAGTCGCGTGTGGGCTCCGTGGACAATGTATAGAAGTAGACACCGCTTGCGACGGATTCACCGACTTCGTTTTTTCCGTCCCAATATGCGGCACGGGTGCGGGTTTGGTAGATGCCAGCGGGTTGATGTCCTAATTTTAGTGTTCGGACCAAGGTTCCGTTCACAGAATAGATGGTTAAGGTAACTTCTGCCGATTCAGCGAGTTGATACGGTATCCATGTCTCTGGGTTGAACGGATTCGGATAGTTGTGGAGTAAAGCGGTTTCTTCTGGGATGAAGAGTGTTAGAAGTCGTTCAAGGTTGGTGATACCTTGTCGGAAGGCAATGGAGCCATCATCTTCAATTTGTGCTTGTGTTATCCATGCCTGTATCATTGCTGGGTCTAATAAATCTAAGTCATTTATAGCAATAGCGGAAGGTGCCGCAGAGGTCGTTGACTCGCCGAGGTGTTGTGCGACGAGGATGAGGTCTTGGATGTTAATAATGCCATCATTGTTTACATCTGCCTGCGGGTTCACCGCTGCGTCTTCACCGAGGTGTCGAGAGACAAGAATTAGATCCAGGATGCTCACCTGCCCGTCTCGGTTCACGTCTCCAGTAGCGAGTTGTCCTTCTATCGTGAAAACAAACTCGTGGGGCCCCGCGTTGATAGTTTCACCCGTGACAGAGCCGAGTTGGAAGTTTTCCAGCGTTATTTGAGTTTCACCGCCCGCCTTCGTTGAGAAGGTCACCGACAGCAGCGTGCCTGTCCCAGTGACACCATCTTCGTTGAGCCTTGCTGAACTGAGTTTGGTAATCTTGCCTGTCGCGTTATCAATTGTTCCTTTTTGGAAGAAGGTCGTTCCGCTGTCTGTTTTCAGGAACTCGCCTTCATTGATTTCAATGGCTTCCAGCACTTCAGGATCAAACGCAATATCAAATTGCCAGCCTGCTAAATCAATGACATTTCTTGCGCTGATGTCAAGGGTAAAGGTATCACCAACATAGATTTCTGGGTGAGAGAACGTATATTCCACACCCCGAATAGATGTGGTGTATTCTGTGCCGGGGGCGAATCCGAAGTAACCACCCCATACATCACCGTCAGCGTTATCAACAGCCACGAGCAAGACATTTCTTCCCTGTTTTAGGGTAACTGGAAAAAAAGTTTGGTAACCGTGGTCCACGTAGCTCCCACCGTTCTTGCGAATCAACGTGCCATTAAGCCAGACTTTCGAGCTCATGTCACTTCCAACGAACATCTTTGTGTCTTGTCCCCGTGGTGAATATAGGGTGATAGAACCGTAAATGACATAAGGCGGATGTTCTGGAGGATTTAGCCCGAGAGCGCGTAGCATCGTATTTATGTTACCCTGTTCTTCTCCATCAAGTTCGCCTGCTACCCAAGTGCTGTCTCCGACTGCCTTTCCTACTGTCGCACCATGCGTAGCAATCTCTAGCTCTGTCACGCGATTGTTACTTGCGGCTGCCAACAGATCCACATTGCTAAGATGTGCCCGGCCGCCATCGTCAAGTTCACCGGGAACGGTTACCCATAACCAAGGTCCCTCTATTTTCGGTCCTCCATGAAAACCTGGATTACTGTGTGAAAGTATAATTGTGCTTTCAAGGAGTGGTTCCAAAGGTGCTAAGTCGGATATCAAATTGCTATAGATCCCTAACCATTTCAACTGGGTTAACTTTGTCAAGGAGAATACATCCGATATCAAATTTTGCCCGAGTCCTAACCTTTGTAACTGGATCAACTTCGCTAAGGGGGATATATCCGATATCCGGTTGTTTTTGAGATGTAGATGTCTTAAAGATATTAAATCAGCCAAGGGGGATATATCCGATATCTGGTTGTCCGTAAGATTGAGTTCTATCAGACTTGTTAAATTTTCCAAGGGTTTTAGGTCCTTTATGTGTTGTGCACCATGAAAATTCAAATACCTCAGTTTTGTCAAGCCGGCCAGCGGCAGAAGGTCTGATATAAGGGTGCCCCAAGCCAGAAGAACCTCAAGCTCCGTTAAAGTCTCGATCCCTGTTAAATCATCAACAAGTGTATCAACCATGAATATATCTCTAATTGGTAAGTTTGCTAAGGGTTTCAAATCTGATACGCGTGTATTAGCAAAATATAAACTTCGTAGTTTTGTCAAGTCTACCAGTGGTTTCAAGTCTGATACGCGTGTGTTGTTAAGATCTATGTGTGTTAGTTTTGTTAAGCTTGCCAACGGTGTAAGATCTGATATAGAAGTGTCCGCTGCATGAAACTCTCTCAGGTTTATCGCAGCCTCAATTCCTGTCAAATCATGAATATCCCTTCCGTTCACATGAAGATATGTTAGCGTCTGCATATCCTCCGCTGTAACTGGAGTACCAGATGCTTTGTTGAGTTCTTCTGCTATTGCGGCGCGGAGGTTTGGGTCGGGAATATATACACCAGCCCCCGGAATCTGTTCTGGACGCTCGACGACTGGCGGCAGGGTGCTATCAGGGGTATTCAGCGCAGAAACTATTTGCTCAAAGTTGGATGTCCATGCATCCCGTTTCACGTTTCCGCCTTCATTTGTTAGCACTTGTAAACCTAAGTTTTGTAAACTCACGTTCTGATTGATTTTTCCGAGAAATGTCTCAGGCTCTAATCCGACAGCCGCGGCGGCGTGTGATGCATTAAGTGGTGCTTGGAACGCCTCGTGGAATCGCTGAACCGGTTCAATACCGCCAAAGACATCGCTTGTCGCTTCAAGTGCCTGTCGGTAACGGTCAGTGTCCTCTTCGATAAGCCTGTCCATCACTGTTTTTTCGATATAAAGTCGCAATGCGCGGTCTTTGTCAAAGGGTGGGTTCTCGTTCTGTTCGACGACATCTCGGATTTGATCCTCAAAGTCTTTCATGCCTTTGGTGTGGCAGCCGATGCAGGAGAGTCCATTACGGACAGTCGGGTCACTCACCGCAGGGTTAGAGACGATGGCTATCGGTGCTTCGTCAAGCCGGTTACCGCCGGCATCCGCGAGATAGTATGCCTGTAAGCCGTTTGGAAGGTTGAAGATAATCTCGCCACCATCGTGTGTAAACGAGAGTGGATGCGTGAAGATGTTCTGTGTGCCGACGCTGCCGGCAAAGTCGTAACTTTTCCAATACGCCCCGTATCGAGAGAGATGCCGTTCTACAACACGGTTGTGATTAGAAACACCGGAGTTGTTGAAACCTGCGCGCCAGACGCGCCGCCCTGGTGCGTTTCGGATATTTTCAACGACATTCACCTCAAGACGTGTTTCCAACGCGCGATCCGTCAGTGGAAGATCAAGTATATCGTGGTAGAGTGGTGGCAGTGAGGCGGTTGCGAGAAACCAATCTACATGGACAAAGGGCGTTTCGCAATTCATTTCTGCGCGTAAGTTTGTTAATTTTTCGCGAAGTGCCGTCTGTGTTGGGGCATCAAACACAATGTTATACGGGTATTCCGTTTCAATCAGCGTCCATCGGTTGGTGCCGATCTCCCATTCATAGTCTCGGAGGTCAATATAGAAGATTGTTGCTTGTGAATCAATGGGCTGCGGTTTGGTAACCTCGCGTCCCCAAGAGAGACTGTTCACAAGTTTTGAGAGTGCTCGCTGATACGCGCGAAGTGTTTCAGTCGTTTCGCCTGCGTTATAGAGGTGTGTTGATGTAAAATAGCGTGCGAAGGCGCGGTCGAATGTATCGAGCGATTGGACGTGGTTCTCAATCGTCTGCAGCATTTCTTCGGTTGTGATGAAGTTGATGTCGGTTCTGGCAGCAGTATTCCAATCCGGTGCGCCTGCTTGGATCCATTGTCGGATCGTCTGAATCGCTGCGGGCGGTAAGGGCGGCTGTCCGAGCGGCATCCGTTTTTCTACAGCGGTTTCGATTAACCGTTGATAGAATATGGAACTATCAGGGTTTCCGGGAATAACTTTCCCAGCATCAATTAATTCTTGGCTGCTTTGAATGATGAGTTGCTCGGTAAAGGATCCATGTGGTCCATGGCAAATGAGGCATCTTTGTTCAAATATGGCGGACACCTCCTGCGCGAGGTTTCCTTGGGCATCTGCTGTTGCAAACGCGAATCCGATGCATATTAGGATGACTATAGGGAGGTATCTGCCGATTTTCACAATCAATTTCCTATTTAGTTGCTTATAGACGTTCAAGTGCTGCGCGTAGTTTTTCGAGTTCGGCTTCGGCATCTCGCCGTGCGCGGGCTTCTTCAGATGCGCGGTTTTCGGCTTCAGATGCGCGGTTCTCCGCTTCAGATGCGCGGTTCTCCGCTTCAGATGCGCGAGCCTTCGCTTCAGATGCGCGGTTCTCCGCTTCAGATGCGCGAGCCTTCGCTTCAGATGCG
>VYCT01000007.1:0-18076 GCA_009843785.1 Candidatus Poribacteria bacterium
GTGTATAAATCTGTTTATATAATGGTGATGGATTTCCGATAAAGCGATGTGTCGGTGGATCCGGCTGGTAATAATAAGAAACACCGAGTGCGGGGATCGAAAAATAGGGACCGAGAAAAGTGTTTCCCGCAAATGTTGCCAGTGCCCAAAACTTTTCATCACCTTCTTTTTCAGCATCTCCGCGGGCTTTTATCTCGATTGCGGTAATCTCCGTTTGGGTTAATTCGCCCCATAATGGTAATACAGAGAAAGAAAAAAAAGTGAGTGTAAGGAAAACAAGAAATTTCATAGTTAATTATTCACCTCGTATAGGGTGTAAAAAAGCATCACAAGCGCGAATGTTGTGTTTCGCGTATGTATTGAGGTTGTCTTTATGCCAATGTGCGGAGTTCAAATAAATAAACATAGCCGGTTTACCGCATCCGGGGATCCCAGATGAGATCAATACTATTATCAGGGAAGTCTGCCATGATGTCAAGACAATCGCCGTAGTAGAGTGTGTTCGGTGCAAAGCGGATGTTCATATCCGATACTTCTTATAATCCCTTGCCCTTCAAGATTTCCTTGGCTTTTTCAATATCAGCATCAACACAGAGGAATTTATTTCTAACTTCTTCAGCGGATGCATCTATCATTTCCTGCATAAATCGCGTATAGAACTGCAGTATATCAGGATTATTTTCCAAATTGTCTGCTATTTTGCGGAGGACCGTATGCTTATCAACATTTTTATTTATCTTTTTCATTTCGTTCAACCAAATCAAGAAACTATCAAGATACATGTGAGCGATTTGGTCCATAATAAGCAGAGGGTCTATATCGCTTTGAGGATTTTCCAATTCTCTTTTACTTAGCCGTTTTACTGAATCGAAATCCCCGTTTTCCCTTGCACTCTCTATAGCATTTAATACATCGCGTGTTACATCATTTTCTTGCATGCGGTTAAACTCCTATTCGTTGGTGTTCTCTACGATTAACAATATAAAAAAAGCAGTGGACAGGGAAAGTCCCGCTGTCCAGTTTTGTTGGGTTCGCTATTTAGGTTCTTGGGCATTTTCAACACGGTACGCATTTTATTCGCGAATCGCGTTTGTTGCTTAATAAGTATACACACATTGTATAAAAATGTCAATTTTTTTTGCCCGAAAATTCATAGTACTTACGCAATTCGCTGGTAGGGGCGGTTTGATGAAGATTTAAAAATTAATTTGGTGATTCTGATCTCTTTTCTGTCTGAATCACGGAAGGCACGGAAGACACAGAGGACGCGGAATTAAGAGGTGCTTTGTAATTCACCATAGGTGTCAATTTAGGGCATTTTTCCAGACCCGGTAGGTTTGGTTTCCCAACCGAACCTGACTTCTACGCAACCTACCCGCCCTGGGATGGCTTCTATAAACAGTTTTCTATCCCTGCGAAACTCAAAAGGGTTTTGTGATATTCAAGGGTTCTGCCTAAGATCCGGTGCGGTTAGGAATTAGCCGCGTCCCTGATAGTGGAACCGAGTATCAAGTTCTGCCTAAAATCCGGTGCGGTTAGGAAACCGCACCTACCGGTCCTGGGTGTCCAAAGCAGGTCGCTTATGGGCGAGTACGCCGCAAAATTGGACGAAAAAACGGAGAACTAAATCGCCCTGGCCTAAAATTGCTTTTCGCTTGTGTTATATCCGTATACATGCTATTGTATCTGTATGTCAAAACTGAATCTCAAACCCAGTCATAAAGCAATCCGCGACTACTACGCCACACTCCAGCAATACGACCGGCACGCCGTCACACACGAAGGCGCGGTCAGCAACCCGTTCGCTTTCTTACTCGATACCTGCGCAAAACAGGTCAACGCCGCGCTCATCGCCCAATATGCGATGCGTACCACAAACGGAGATCGGATCGTTATTGATGGCGCGATCCTTGACGAATTCGGACTCCCATTCGCTTATTGGGAAGCGAAAGATATAGACGATGACCTCCCGAAAGCAATCGCAGAGAAACAGGCGGCGGGCTACCCACTCGATAACACCTGCTTCCAAACGCCACAGCGCATCATCCTATACCAAAATGGAAGTATCGCTTTAGATTTGGACATCACTGAACCTGCACAATTAATTGCAGCACTCCAGTATCTATTCGCTTACACTCCACCTGCATTGGATAACTGGCAGACCGCGGTTGCGGATTTCAGAGAGCATGTCCCGGACCTCGCAAACAGGTTGAAAGAACTGATTGACCAACGCCACGAAACGGATCCGGCGTTCAAAGAGGCGTTCGCCGACTTCTACGAAACCTGCCGCACCGCAATTAACCCGGAACTCTCACAAGATGCCGTTGAAGAGATGCTTATCCAACACATCCTCACTGAACGGATTTTCCGTACGGTTTTTGAGCGATCAGATTTCACGCGCAGGAATATCATCGCCCGCGAGATTGAAAACGTCAGCGACGCGCTCATGCGGCACGCCGTGAGTCGTGACGCGTTTCTCGCACCGCTGGATCGCTTCTATGTCGCTATCGAACAGGCAGCGACACTCTGCAGAGACTTCACCCAAAAACAGCATTTCCTCAACACATTTTATGAGAAATTCTTTCAAGGGTTCTCCGAAGATGTTGCAGATACACACGGCATCGTCTACACGCCACAACCGATTGTCGATTTCATGGTGAAAAGCGTTGAGCATATTCTTAAAACCGAGTTCAAGCGGTCGTTGTCGGATACCGGCGTGCATATCATAGATCCGTTTGTCGGGACGGGCAATTTCATCGTCCGACTCATGCAGGATATTCGAGGCACGGCGTTAGAGGAAAAATACCGGCACGCACTCCACTGCAATGAGGTGATGCTCCTACCCTACTACATCGCCAGCCTCAATATTGAACAGGAGTACTTCCAACGGACCGGGACGTATCTACCCTTTGAAGGCATCGCACTTGCCGACACGTTTGAGCTGCTTGAGCAGGAGCAAGGCGAACTTTTCACGCGTGAGAACACAGAACGTGTGAAGAAACAGAAGGCAGCGGATATGTTCGTCGTTATTGGTAACCCACCGTACAACATGGGACAGATTAACGAGAACGACAATAATAAAAATCGGAAGTATGAGACGATGGACGCGCTGCTAAAGGAGACGTATTCGCAAGACTCAAAAGCGACGAATAAAAATGCGCTCTCGGATCCATACATAAAAGCGATTCTGTGGGCATCAAAACGGATTGGAAACGAGGGTGTTGTCGCGTTTGTGACAAACAACGGTTTTCTTGACGGGATCGCGTTTGATGGGATGCGGAAACACCTCGCCCAAGATTTCAACGCAATTTACATTCTGAATCTCGGTGGAAACGTCCGTCAGAATCCAAAGTTGTCTGGGACAACGCATAATGTTTTCGGCATTCAGGTCGGTGTGAGCATTAATCTTTTCATTAAGAAAGATGCGAAGGGAATAGATCCGAAACCGGTCAAAATTTTCCACGCGCGAGTCGATGAATTTTGGCGGAAGGACGAGAAGTATAACTACCTTGATTCAAAACAACATTACCAAAATATTGACTGGCAGCAGATAGTACCTGACAGTCGATACACATGGCTCACGGAAGGTCTCCACGCCGAATTTGACACCTTTATCCCGATGGGCACAAAAGAGGCAAAGGCTAAAAAAGGTACTGCAACGGAGGTCATTTTCAAAACCTATAGTCGCGGAGTCAACACGAGCCGAGATGCATGGGTCTACAACTTTAACCGAAACTTCCTTACTGAGAATATTCTGCAGATGAGTGACACCTATAACACCGAGGCGGATAGATGGAAGAGACGGAAAAACCAGAGAAAATCCGATATTGATAATTTTGTGATCTCTGACGGAGCAAAAATCAGTTGGAGTGAAGCACTAAAACGGAATTTGCAAAGTGGAAAAACTATTGATTTTTCGGAAGGAAAGACAAAAATAGGTGTCTATCGCCCATTTACGAAATTGAACTTGTACTTTGACCGAATGATGATCGAACGGGTCTATGTTTTTCCATCTATTTTCCCTACACCAGAGACAGAAACGGAAAATCAGGTGATTTGCCTTACGGCTCTTGGAAGTAAAAAGTCGTTTCACTGCTTGATGACACAGCAAGTACCAGATGTCCATCTTACTGGCGATTCCCAATGCTTCCCTTTCTACACCTACAATGAAGACGGCACCAACCGACAAGAGAATATCACCGATTGGACATTATCGGAATTCCAAACCCACTACAACGACAACATCATCACCAAGTGGGACATCTTCCACTATAACTACGCCCTCTTGCATCATCCCGCCTACCGTGAGAAGTACGAGATGAACCTCAAGCGCGACTTGCCGCATATCCCGTTTACCGAAGATTTCTGGGGATTTGCCAACGCAGGCGCAGCGTTAGCAGACCTCCACGTCAACTACGAATCTACCCCAAAATACGATGGACTGCGGGACATTGAAACACCGGGGATGAAGGTAAATTGGCGCGTCGAAAAGATGAGCCTCTCCAAAGACAAGACGCAGTTGAGATACAACGATTTCCTCACACTTGACGGTATCCCTGCCGAAGTTTATGACTATAAATTAGGCAATCGTTCTGCGTTGGAGTGGGTCATAGATCAGTATCGTGTGAAGGTAGACAGGCGGAGTGGGATTGTCAACGACCCGAACCGTGAGACAGAGCCTCAGTATATTGTGGATTTGGTTGGGCGTGTTATCTCTGTGAGCCTGCGGACGGTGGAGATCGTTAACGACTTACCGCCACTGTAGCATCACGGTTATCAAAGTCTGTTTCCACGTTTGCGAAAAATAAAAACGAACCTTTTCTGAACACATCTGACTAAAGAAGCGAAACGAAAATGTGAACGCCTTTGAAATAATACCATTTCTAAATGATGATATAGCATTACCGGTTTTCAAGAAATGTGCAGTTATGTAGAACAAACTAAAAGTTTATTCTACGTAAAGAAACATTTATTAACAGAAATGGTATAACATTGGTGGTATTCACACAACTCAAAATCTTATAGGAGAAACGAAAATGAAGCAGAAATTTTTTGCAATCGGTGCAATCGCAGTCCTCGCAATCGTCGGAGTCTTTGTTTTTGAATATGCGACGTTAGCACAACGTCCAGACCGAAACGCTCAGAACCAACAACGTGGCAATCGTCAGGGTGGTGAACGTGGGAATAGGGGCGGAATGATGGGGATGAACTATGTGTCCCTTGTTGATAATTCTTGGCTTGATTTATCTTTTGCTGTGAAAGTGGAGGATGAAACGCTCGTCAAGACACGTCCGCACTATCAAGCTGCTCGGGACAATATAGCGTCGAAGATGGAAGTGTTACGTCAACCCGGTATGCGTGAAGCCACGACAAAGGAAATTCAAGGGGTTCTTCAAGGACTCAACGTGAGCCTCAAAGAAATTTTGACGGAAGAGCAGATGGCTAAGCTCAATGAACTAACGAAGAAACGAGTTACAGAAATGCAGGAACGTATGAATCGCTTCCGTGGTGGTGGTGAACGCGGTGGTGAACGCGGTCGTCGTGGTGGCGGTGGTAATCAGTAATCATCGTTTAGAAGCAGCCGCGTGTCTCATTCACGCACTCATATTGTGGGTCGGGTATTTTTGCCTGACCCTTTTCTTTTTCAGGCAAAGTATACGTGAACCAACTCGGTACGAAAATCACCTATTGCTCCGCTCTTCAACCCAATGGAGAATCCGTTCACGGTTCTCAGTGTTGCCGTGCTGCTGAAACCAGTTCGCGAGGTATTTACCCGTTTCAATGAGAAGGGAATCCATCTCCTCAGATTTAGACTTCAAGGCGGATTGATATTTTTCGATCGCCGCATTCGTCTGTTTACGTCTGATTAAAGTAAGGGCGAGGGTACATCGGACCTGCGTGAGGATATCGATTTTCATTTTATCAAAACGATGCCGGATCAGTTGTGATTCTAACGACAATAGATTCCTAAACGCAGGCATGTTAATCGGGTCTTTCTGGAGGACGGTTTCAAAACCTGCAAGTGCTTTCTGGTGTTCACCCTCCACGAGATAGAGATAACCGAGCGTGTTGTAAATTTCAATGTTTCGCTTGGCTTCAGGGATCCCCTCGAATTCAGCAATAGCGGCGGCGTATTGCCGTTGTCCCATGAGCGAATTCCCGCGCCGGATTCGGAGGTTAATCTCTTCTTCCTTCGCTTGTGGGTTCTCCGGTTCTTGTGCCAAGACGCGCGACACCTCTGCAGCGGCGCGTTCGTAGTTCCCCGCACCTTGATAGACGTTCGCGAGACTCAGACGCAAATTCAGGTCGGTCGGCGCGAGGCGAAGTGCTTTCTGAAGCAGCTGGATCGCTGTGGTGTACTCTTGGGTATCGCTCAGACTTCGCGCATAGTGATGGTAAGCGGCAATGAGGTTATGGAGCGCATGCTCAGCGTTTGGGTTGATATTGTAGACGTGTTGGAAGGCTGATAGTGCCTCAGCGTAGTCGCCTTTTTTGAGATATAACTCCCCAAGTAAGTTGCGGACCTGCATTTCGTTTGGATGGAGTTTCTGTAATTCGAGATAGGCGTTCACGGCTTCGTCTAATTCACCGGCTTCGGTGTGCGCGTGCGCTTTTCGGGTGAACACATCGCCTAAATTTGTACGGGCAATACCCAACGTCGGCATTAGCAGCAACGCGTTCCGATATGCATCAATTGCCGCGTCCCATTCGCCACGATTTCGCAGGGTGACCCCGTAGTTGTTATAGCATTCTGCAAGATGGTGCTTCGTCAGTGCATCGACAGGGTTAATATCAATGGCTTTCTGGTAATAATTGATGGCCGTTTCAAATTGCCCAACTTGCGCGTATCCGTTGCCCATCAGTTGATAGGTTGGCGCGTCGAGTGGGGCCATCCGAAGTACCCTTTCAAATGTGGTCGTGGCGGTTTCAAAGTCTTTCACTGCCAACGCTCTGAACCCCTTAGCACGGAGGAGTTGATGTAGGTTTCGCCGTGCGGCTTTGTGATAGGGTGCAATGTGGAGTGCTTTTTCAAACGCCTGTATCGCCTTTTCTACCTCTTTTCTCTCATAGTAGAGGATACCGAGCGTATTGTAATCCGCTGGCGACGGTTTCTGCGTTATCCGTTTCTCAAGGAGTGCGATCGCGTCATGTGTTTTTCCAGTTTCATGGTAGATTTGAATCAGTTTCTCTATCGCGGGTTGAAACTTAGCATCTAACTGCCTGCAGGTCAGAAAACTCCTGATTGCGGACGCTGTATCGCCTTTATCGAAATAGACGGTTCCGAGCAGGTAGTGATGTCGGAGACGTTTTTGTTTTTCTGCGTAGGGTTTCGTTTCAATCTCGGATTTCAAGGCTTGGATAGCGATGTCGTGTTGTGGTGTATTAAGCGGTGTATTGTAGAGTTGACGCAACGTGGTGATATCGCGTGTCGATGGGTGTTGCGCTGTTGCTGTCGGGTAACTGATGTCACCCGGGTGTGGACTGTGTCCCCACAATCCGATTGCGTGTCCAAACTCGTGGAGGCAGACCGTCCGCATCTCTTTCTGTGAGAGTTCACCGATAGTGCCGTCGCCTTCCAACATAAGTATCACCTCAACGGTAAACGGCGGTGAGGTATCCCGGACAGCAGGATCTTGTGCAACTATCTGTTTTGTATCCTTGCGGGTTTTTTGCGGCGTACTCGCCCAGATGCGACCTGCATCGCGGGTGTTTCTTCGCGTGAGTTCTGCACTACCGAGTCTCATGTCCTGAAAGTCGGTATGGAGACCGCTGTGTCCCCAACTGACGCGGATGTCTACGTTCTGAGGTGTCTCAGTTTCTTCAAAGCGGATGTTACCCTCGCTGGCGGTGTGCCATGCTTGCATGGCATATCGGATTTCGGGTAGATACGGGCTCTGTTTTAGAATAGGCGAGATGTAGACCCGGATCGGCATCTGTGTAAAACGGGTGATTCTGCCTTGAGAAAAAAGAGTGATGTGATCGAAATAGTCTGTCTGCACGGGTTGGGCAACCCAACCCCTACGCCCGTGGGCATCGTGTGCTATCGCAAGCTGTGGGTTTCCGGTGTAAAATAGTATGAGCGTTAGACTGATTAACGTAAGGTTCAAGATATTTTTATAGATAGTTTCGACATTAACAAGTTTTGACAACAACCTACGCCAGAAAGTGTATTGTGTTCTAATTTGCATTCAAATATTCCTTTAGCTTCGACTCGCAAGTTTGTTTGCGAAGATACTGATTAACCCACCTAACATCACATACCCAAAAATTACCTCTAAAGTGACGAGGAAACGCGCGGTGGTATTATCCGCGACCACATCACCGAAACCGAGTGTTGTGAAAGTAACGACGCTAAAATAGAAACAGCCCCAAAGAGTTAACGGCTTCTCGCTATACCCCCCTGTGATTTGATCAAAGTGTGGTGTGAGATCTACTAACCATAACGACATCCACGCTGGAAATGGAAATCTGTACGCAATGGCGAAAAGGAAAACAAAAAGGATGGACCAAGATGCCCAAAGTGCTAAACTCCGTCCGTAATCGGAACTCCATCGCCATAAACGCGCCAACACCGAATTCGCTTGGTTGAAGGCGCGAATGAACTGCTGGTCAGCGACGTATCGTTTGAAAAAAGGGTTCTCGACCTCGTCTACATATTGGCTATCTAAATAGAATTCAGTAGGATGATGTCTTCTGCGACCGAGTTTGTCTCTAACGAACTGGAGCAATGTGTTAGGGATATATCGGACATCACGAAAGGCAGCGACGGCGCCAAACTGTGCACCAGTAAAGTTAGCGGTGCCGAGGAATGTGGCGTTGTTGAACGTTGTTGTCTCGGAGAACCATGTTCCTGTGCAGTCAAGTATACCTTGGAATAGGGCGCGCCGAAAATTGACTTCATTGTAGAAATAGGCTTCATGAAATACGGCGTTTCTACGGAATTCAACCCTATGAAAATCGGCGACGTTGTTAAATCTCGCTCGCCAAAAGCTGGCACTCTTGTGAAAGATCGCGCTGTGAAAGTCGGCGCGCCTCTGGAAGATAGCTTCACGGAACGCACAGGAACCATGTAAGATGGTTTCATCTAAATCAAGGTCTGCCTCAAAGAGCGTGCGCCGGAAGTCGACATCTTTTTGGAAGACGACCGTCCGGAAATTGACAATGTTTTTAAACGTACACCCGATGCAAGAGAGGCTCTTATTGAGAAGAATCCGGTCATTTTCGTCCCGTTCCAACGCGACAGAAAAGATGTCAACGACCCCTTCAATAATACAATTCGTGAATGTAATAGATGTCGCGTCGCTTTGTAATGCTTCAAGGAAAGCTCGCGCTTTAATTGTTTCGTTGTGCTTCTCGTACATCTCGGTCTTTTACCTTGTATTTGATAATCAGGTAGATATTTTAGAGTTATCGGGTGTCACGCGATGGCGTGCGCCCACCGAATTCTAAAAGGAGTTCGGCAAGTGGGTTTTCAAGAACAGGTTCAGCTTCCGGCTGCACAATAGCATGACTCATACCGTCTTTAAGATGATATACCTCAACATCATCAGGATTTAACCAACATAACTTCGGGGTCAGTGCTTCTATCTCCGTAACAGCCTCCAGTTCTTTTTTTGACAGTTGTCCGGCGGTTAATAGATTTTTAAGAACCGCTAAAAGGTACGGACTATGAGTTGTTATAACAATCTGACTATCGATATGATTCCGCATCAGCGCGATGATATGCATGAGGTGTTTTTGTGCGATCGGGTGTAGGTGTGCTTCCGGTTCTTCAATCACTCGGAAGATGACTTCATTGTAAAGCACGTTCATAAACATATCTTGTAGAATCCGTATGACGTTTTGCTGCCCCGTTGATGCTCTCTCTAAGAAAGCGGCATTCTCGCCGGTCGGGTGTGAAAAGAGTCGCGATTCGGAGATCTCACCGATGGTTTCGTATTCACTCTTTAAAATACATGAGATCTTTTTAAGGAGGAATTCTATCATCGGTTTATCAATACTATCAGATTCCGCTTCCGCTTTTTCATCGAAGATATTGTGAAAATTCTGTGTGCTAAAGGTGTCAAGGAATTCCTCATTCTTTTCCAAAAAGCGTGCGATGAGATGTAGGTTCACACGCGGGCGGGTCGCAGCGCGGGTGTGGAGATCGCTTTTTATACCGCCGTAGAAGATGCGTTTAAGAGCATCCGGATAGTTAACTGCGATATTCCGATCCGCAGGAATGAAAAGGCTATCCCGGTATGTGCCGGCTAACTTCTCAGTGATGTCGCCTATCCCGATTGCCATCTTTAAAATAAAAAAGAACCGCTCGCTCGTTTTAGATTCCTGCGTGCTATCCGCTGAAGACACATCTGCTTTTGTAGGTGGATCCGCAGCGGAATCGGGGTTGGAAACCTTTCCTACATGTTGTTTTTTATCAAACTGTCTTAACTTTTCTTGTAAGCCGTAACAAAGCGTTTCAATTTCGTCCATAACCGTGGGCAGCTGGATTTCAAGCGTCTTTTCAGCGTCTAACGTCAACGTAATTCTGCTGTCTGTTGTCCAGTGGTAGATAATTTCAAACGGTTTTATGGTATCGTCATTATCTGTGATCAGTGCTAACTCACTTGCATCTCCAAAGAACTCCCGAAATTTATACGAGATTTGTGCACGAAATACCGTTGACAGATCAGGTAAATCGGATTTCAGATGTTCCGGTGGGTATGCATTAATTTGTTTAATGTATTGCCTGAAATCACGGATTAATTCGTGAAAAAAGTAGAGCAACTTCGCGAGAATGCTTTTGCCACTGGCCGTCGCGCCAATGAAAACGACTAAGGTTTTATCCATGTCGATCTCTGCTTCTCGGATATTTATAAAGTTTTTGACAAATAGTTTAGGCATAAATTTTCCATATTAGGTGGAGAAACAGCTGATGGCTTCTTTCTGAGTTAGACCGGAATCTGGGTCCATCCGTTGCTTCGCCGGATTGCGTCAATAGCGATTTGGTAACGCCAACCGTCTTGAAATGTTAAATACGGTGTGTGTGGACGCTCCTGAATATCTGAGAGGAAATCTCGGACGAGCGCGACCCATTTGTTTTGGATGTCGTCCCCGATACGCGGTAGATCCTCTGTTAAAATTTGTGGAACGGGCAATTCTTCAGACATGTCCGCAATGTGTTTTGTAATAGGCGATAGGATATGTCCACCGCTCCCGACGAGCGTCCCGTGCGTCCCATAGAAATACCAACCACCGGTCGGAGAATGCGTCGGCACGCCTGGGTGCGTACGCATCGTTACGAGGATACTGTTTTCGGTATCTGCTGTTCCCGAAGGTGTTAATTTAAAGAACGCCGAATAATCCCATTCTGCATCACACACTCGCCATTCAAGCTTTGATGCCTCTTCCGGTGTAATTTCCCTACTCCGCCACACGCGAAAGTCGCGAATTTCCGGCACAACAGGTGCTTTCCTAATAGCCGTTTTGGCTTCACCGACAGCCGAGACAGCTTTCATACCGGTCATCCGTTCCAGCATACCGAGTCGATGTGTAAGTCCGTTGTTCAATGCCCCACCGCCGTGCGCCAAAGAGTTCATCCAATTCCACGGTTTTACTGTCTTTGAAGAGGTATTGCGGGCAATCCGACGGGTGTATCCGATATCGATGGCTGTTAGTTCACCGATGATGTGCTGCTGCGTCAACAGTTCTCGTACGTAAGCGACGCTTGGATCGTATAGATGTGTTGCGGCGAAGCCGTGTTTCAGCCCTGTGTCTTTGATAAGATTGTAGATATGTTCGGCTTCCGGTGCGGTGAGTGCTAACGGTTTCTCGCTGATGATATGGCATCCGAGTTCTACTGCTAATTCGATGACCTCAGTGCGTAGGATCGCAGGCGTTGTCAACGCCACGATATCCGGTTTATGTTTCAGCAGACTCTCTCGCCAATCCGTTGAAGCCTCAGACACGCCTAAATCGGATGCGACTTTCTGTACGATGTCTGGTTTTCTGGCACAGATAGCCAACACTTCAACACCGTAATGTTGAAAAGCCTTTGTGTGTCCTTCTGCCGACCAACCTGCGCCGACTACAACCGCTTTTAATTTTTTCGACATTCCTGATTTTTGTGTCTTCGCGCTACCACAAACTATCTGAGCACATTCGGAAGGGATTCCTACCGAGGAAACCTAAGTTTAACTCCGACTGGCAAGTTTATTGGCGAAGATGCTAATCAAACCTCCTAACATTACATATCCAAAGATAACTTCAAGCGTAACGAGGATGCGTGCCGAGGTATTGTCCGCGACAACATCACCGAACCCGAGCGTTGTAAACGTGACAATGCTGAAGTAAAAGGATTTCCAAAACGTCAACGGTTCATGCGCGTTTTCGCCGGTCACTTGATGGAACCGAGGCATCATTCCTTGTAGTCCTTCTGGGAGCCAAGAAGGCCCCTGCATATATAGTAGTGAGAATGAAAGGGCTATCAGCAGAGACCAGAGTGCCCAGAGCGTTAAACTGCGCCCATAATCTGAACTCCACCTCCAAACTTGCGCCCAAAATGGATGTTGCTCTTTAAAAGCACGTATGAACTGCTGATCCGCTACATGACGCTTGAAAAAAGGATTCAAAACCTCGTTAATATCTTCGCTATCCAGGTAAAATTCCGTTGGCTCCTCAGACTGCCGTTTTCGTTTGTTGCTAAGCCATTGCCATATCGTGTTTGGCGTGTAATTTACATTCCGATAGGATGCGGCAACAGCGAACTGTGCAGAGGTGAAGTCAGTCTTTCCGAGAAATGTTGAATGATTAAAAACCGTAATTGCGGAGAAGTGTGTTTGCACAAAGTCCAGTTCTTTCCTGAAAGATGCCCGACTAAAATGGGCGGCCTCTCGGAACGCAGCATTTTTGAAAACAGTGTTTTCCAAGAATTCCACCTCATTGAAATCGGCAACCCGCTGGAAACGCGTCTGTCGAAAGTTCGCCTTTCCGCGAAAAACTGCCTCTCTAAAGAAAACGGGTCCTTCAAACATTGAGTCGCCAAAGTCACAGGTACTTTGAAACACGGCACCCCGGAAATGAACAGCCTCTTGGAAAACAGAATTCCCGAAAAAGACCTCCTTTTGGAAATCAGTTTTTTCAAATTTAACGACGTTTTTAAACGTGCATCCAATGCAGACAATTTCCTTGTTAACCACGGTCTGTTCCCCAGCGTCTATAGTGGACTCGGTTGAAAAGATGGCAGCTCCTTCAATGACACAACTCGTCAAAAACACACTTTCATAGTCCTCGTGTAAAATTGAGAGGAACGTTCTTGCATCGAGGGTCTGTTCAGTACCATGGTAAATTTGCATGTCTATAATCCCTACATTCTTGCGGAGCAGTAAACGCGAAAGTTTGAGATATAGATAGAGCAGAAGACAGGTGCACCTTATGGAATGAGACAATTTACGATGCCCTTACCCTTATACCAATATCTCACTGACAACCCGCGCTTTTTCTTCAACGCCAGTTAGGCGGTGATCGAGCCCTTGGAACTTAAAAGTCAACCGTTCGTGGTCAACGCCGAGTTGGTTGAGAATCGTAGCGTTTAGGTCGCGAACAGAAACGGGGTCTTTGACGATATTGTAACTGAAGTCATCGGTTTCACCGTGGACGATCCCGCCTTTGACACCACCGCCAGCCATCCACATCGTGAAGCATTTTGGGTGATGGTCACGCCCGTAGTTATCCTTCTTGAGCGCGCCTTGGCAGTAAACGGTGCGTCCGAATTCACCGCCCCAGACGACGAGGGTATCGTCAAGCATGCCACGTTGTTTCAGGTCTTGGACGAGTGCCGTTGAGGGTTGATCAATGTCGCGTGCTTGGTTACGGATGTCGTTGGGTAGGTTGCCGTGTTGGTCCCACCCGCGATGGAAAATTTGGACGAGTCGGACATCGCGCTCCATCATCCGCCGCGCAAGGATACAGCAATGTGCAAATGTACCTGGTGTGTTAACATCGGGTCCGTACATTTCCAAAACGTTGGCAGGTTCCTGCTTCAGGTCTGTCAGTTCGGGGACAGAGGACTGCATCCGAAACGCCATCTCATATTGTGAGATACGGGCGTGTGTTTCCGGGTCCCCGACTTCTTCATAGAGTTCCTCGTTGAGTTTGACCAGTGAATCCAGCATCCGTTTCCGTCCCTTTTCGCTCATGCCTTTCGGATTTGAGAGGAATAACACCGGATCGCCTTGGCTCCGGAGTAGCACACCTTGATGTTCAGAAGGGAGGAAGCCTGCACCCCAGAGTCGGTTATAGAGTGCTTGTGCTGATTTTCTGCCTGTCCACGTGGCATTCATCACAATAAAGGAGGGGAGGTTCTCGTTTTCAGTACCCAACCCGTAACTGAGCCATGCGCCGAGACTCGGTTTGCCGGGGGTTTCATTGCCGGTACAAACATAAGTAATCGCTGGATCGTGGTTAATCGCCTCAGTGTGTAACGATTTGATAATCGTGATGTCTTTGACCATCGAAGCGGTATGCGGTAGCAACTCGCTGAGCCATGCGCCATCGCTGCCGTTGTCGTGCTGCTTGAACTCGAAGATAGAAGGAGCGATCGGAAACCGATTCTGACCGGAGGTCATCGTCGTGAGGCGTTGTCCCATCCGGACGGTTTCTGGTAACTCTTTATCAAACCATTCTCCCATCTTCGGTTTATAGTCATACAGGTCCATCTGTGAAGGCGCGCCCGACATGAATAGGTAGATAGCTCGCTTCGCTTTCGGCGCAAAATGCGGGAGTTCAGGCAAGCCACCGATCCGCGTGCCGGCTTGCTGTTCAAGCGCATTTACAACGCGACTCGGTAGCAATGAAGCGAGGGCTACACCACCGAGACCCATCGCACATTTACCGAAAAATTGTCGGCGCGTTTCAAGTTTCAGGTATTCTTTAATTGGGTCCATCGTGCCTCTCCTTTGCGCGGCTTACCCTATGCCAAAATTTCGTTGACAATTCGTGATTTCTCCTCAACGCCCGTTAACCGATGGTCAAGCCCTTGGAATTTATAGGTTAACCGCTCGTGATCGATGCCGAGTTGATGGAGGATTGTGGCATTTATATCCCCAACAGAGACAGGGTCTTTAACGATATTGTAGCTAAAGTCGTCGGTTTCGCCGTGGACGACACCGCCCTTGATACCGCCGCCAGCCATCCAACGCGTAAAGCATTTCGGATGATGGTCGCGGCCATAGTTATCTTGACTGAGTTTCCCTTGGCAGTAAACGGTGCGTCCGAATTCACCGCCCCAAACAACTAAAGTTTCGTCCAGCATACCCCGCTGCTTCAAGTCTTGAACGAGTGCTGTTGAGGGTTGGTCGATGTCGCGCGCCTGATTCCGGATATTTTTCGGTAGGTCGCCGTGCTGATCCCACCCGCGATGGAAGACTTGCACGAGTCGGACATCGCGCTCCATCATCCGCCGGGCAAGAATACAGCAGTTGGCAAATGTACCCGGTGTCTTCACTTCAGATCCATACATCTCCAACACGTGCTCCGGCTCCTTCGACAGATCCGCAAGTTCAGGTACACTCGTCTGCATACGGAATGCCATCTCATACTGTGAGATGCGCGCGTGCGTTTCGGGGTCACCGATCTCCTCGTAGAGTTCCTTGTTGAGTTCCACGAGGGTATCTAACATCTGTTTCCTCGTTTTTTCGTTAACGCCTTCTGGGTTTGAGAGGAATAACACTGGATCGCCTTGGCTGCGCAGCAGCACGCCTTGATGCTCCGATGGAAGGAAACCGGCACCCCAGAGACGATTATAAAGTGCCTGTGCGCCCTTTGGACCGCTCCAGGTCGCGTTCATCACAATGAAAGCGGGTAGATTTCTATTTTCGCTACCGAGACCATAACTCAGCCACGCCCCAAGACTCGGTTTGCCCGGACTTTCATCGCCGGTACAGAAGAAGGTGATCGCCGGATCGTGGTTGATTGCTTCGGTGTGAACAGTCTTGATAATTGCGAGGTCTTTCACCATGGAGCCTGTATGTGGCAGCAATTCGCTAATCCACGCGCCGTCCCCGCCGTTGTCGTACTTCTTGAATTCAAATATTGAGGGCGCGATCGGAAACTTATCCTGGCCCGAAGTCATTGTTGTGAGACGTTGCCCCATGCGGACGGATTCTGGGAGGTCTGTATCAAACCATTCGCCCATATTCGGTTTATAGTCGTACAGGTCGAGTTGTGAAGGTGCCCCCGACATAAAGAGGTAGACAGCGCGTTTTGCCTTGGGTGCAAAGTGCGGCAGTTCTGGCAGCCCTCCGAATCTCGGTTTTGCTTGCCCATCCTGCTTGTTGGGGGATACAGAGAGGTCAAGTGCATTCACAACGGCGTTCGGCAGCAATGTGGCGAGTGCCGCGCCGCCAAGACCTGACGCGCATTTACCAAAAAATTGGCGACGCGTCTCAAGTTTCAGATATTCCTTAATTGGGTCCATTACTTATCTCCTTTTGCGATACCTATTCCGTGGCCGAGGTATTACAGTACTTACTTATTTGTAGATGGTGGTTGAATGACCAGTTCCACTGGTGCGGGTATATCCAGTTCCAAATCTGGAGTCTGTTTCAGGAGCTTGCGGAGCGGTTCCATATCCTGAATTGGATTCTCACTAACCTTTAAACTCGTTAAACTTGTAAACTGTTCAATTTGGCTGATGTCGTTGATCAGGTTACGGTCAACGTGCAAAACATTTAACTGTGTGGATCCAGCAATGGGTGAAATGTCTTGGATTCGATTCTTCCCAAGCCCCAACTCAGTCAAATGTGTTAGTTTAGAAAGTGGGGAAATATCGTTAATTTGATTCCCCCAGATTAGCAAAATCTTCAATTGGGTCAACTCTGTTAATGGCGTAATGTCTCGGATTTGATTCCGCCACACCCATAACGATCTTAATCCGGTTAATCTCATGAGAGGTGTGATGTCGCTGATTTGATTCCCTCCGAGGTTTAATTCTGCTAATTGTGTCAATCCTGAGAGCGGTGTGATGTCATCAATCTGATTTCTATGAAGTCTTAACTTTGTCAACTGCGTTAAGTTTTCAAGCGGTTTTATGTTACTGATTTGATTGTCTTGCAGCCATAATTCTTTCAGTTGTGTCAATTCGGTTAATGGCTCTATATCGCCGATTTGATTTTCCCAAAGCCATAGCTTATTCAATTGTGTCAACTCCGAGAGAGGTGTAATATCGTTGATTTGATTCCCTCGGAGGTTTAGTTCAACTAACTCCTTCAATATAGTGAGAGGTGTGATTTCATTGATCTGATTTTCGTAAAGCCTTAACTTTTTCAACTGGACGAGCCTCGTAAGAGTTTTTATATCCGTGATCTGATTTCTCGCAAGGTTTAGTTCGGATAACTCTGTTAATCCAACGAGTGGTTTGATGTTGCTGATCTGATTTCCCCAAAGCCACAACGATGTCAATTGCGTCAAGCCAGCAAGTGGCGTAATGTCGCTGATCCGGTTTTGACCGAGGGAGAGTTCAGTTAACTGTTTCAAATTAGCAAGCGGCGTGATGTCACGGATTTGATTCTCCATGAGGTATAACCCAGTCAACTGTGTTAATCCAGTCAACGGGGTAATATCCGCAATTTGATTCCCACGAAGTTCCAAAGTTTTTAATCTTGTAGCTTTCTCAAGTCCTGTTAAGTCGGTTATTCGACTGTCATTAGCATTAAAATGCTCTAATTCTTGTAATCTTTTTGGGGGGATGGGGTCGCTGCGCCCTAAATTGAGTGCCTTTCGCACTGCGTTGGCTAAATTGAGGTCCAGTATTGTCGGATCCGGGAGAAACGTATTTGGAAGTTCCGCTTGGATATCTGATTCCAAATTCGGAAGTCGATTCAGCAACCGTTCCAGGGGTCCCATATCTTGAATTGGATTTCCTTTGACATTTAAACGCGTTAAATTTATCAGATTTTCAATAGGACTGATATCATTGATTTGATTGTCAACAAGGCGTAATTCCGTTATTTGCGTCAAATTGGCGAGCGGTGTGATGTCGCTGATTTCATTATATTCGAGTCGTAACTCAGTAAGTTGTGTGAGGTTGGCAAGCGGT
>VYCT01000007.1:18176-20676 GCA_009843785.1 Candidatus Poribacteria bacterium
TTGTGTGAGGTTGGCAAGCGGTGTGGTGTCGCTGATTTCATTAGATAGGAGTCTTAACTCAGTGAGTTGTGTCAATTCAGCAAGTGGTGTGATGTCGTTGATCTGATTTTTCCAGAGAGATAAATCTTCCAACTTCGTCAATCCAGCGATCGGTGTAATATCCCTGATTTGGTTATTAAAAAGCCATAGCTTCTTTAGTTGTGTTAGGTTAGTGATCGATTTTATATCGGTGATTTGATTGTCATACATCAATAATTCTGTCAGTTGTGTCAATCCTGCGATAGGTTTTATGTCGGTGATTTGATTGTCTGAAAGCCATAACTGTGTGAGCTCCGTTAACCCAGCAACTGGTTTTATGTCATCAATTTGGTTTCTGTTGAGCAATAAGTTACGAAGCTGCACGAGTCCTTCAACCGGTTTTATGTCGCTGATCTGATTATCGTGAATGGATAAGAATGTTAACTGTGTCAATCCCGTAAGCGGTTTTATGTCGCTAATCTCATTATTGTCAAGGGATAATCTTGTTAATTGGGGCAATCCAACAAGCGGCGTAATGTCACTGATTTGATTATCACCGATGTATAGTTCTGTCAACGCTGGCAATCCCGCAAGCGGTGTGAGGTCATTGATTTGATTCTGTCTAAGATTTAACGACTGCAACTCCGCTAACTCAGTGAAGGATGTGAGGTCCTTAATCTGATTGTTCCAGAGTCGCAACCATGTCAACTGTGTCAATCTCGCGAGTGGCTTGATGTCGCTAACTTCATTATCCATAAGGGTTAGCTCTGTGAGCTGTGTTAATCCGGCAAGTGCGCTGATGTCTCGGATTTGATTTTTATCAAGCCATAATGTTGTCAGTTTCGTCAGTCCTGCGATAGGTTTTATGTCGCGAATCTGATTTTCTATAAGATATAACTTTTCCAGTTTTGGCAATCCTGCGAGGGGTGTGATGTCGCTGATTGGATTCTTCGTGAGGCCTAGCTCTGTGAGCTGCGTCAATCCTGCGAGTGGCTTGATGTTGCTGATTTGATTTTTACTACACCATAACTCTTTGAGTTTCGTCAATCCTGCGAGGGGTGTGATGTCCTTGATTTGGTTGCGGTAGATTGATAATTTTATGAGTTTCGTTAATCCAACGAGTGGTGTAATGTCGCTGATTTGATTTCCTCCGAGGGATAGTTCTGTCAAGTTTGTCAAATCAGTGATAAGTTTGATGTCGCTAATTGCGTTGTCGCGAAGTTCTAAGGTCGTTAACCCGATTGCTTTTTCCAGTCCGGTTAGGTCTTTTATGCCTTTTTCTCTGACATCTAAACTCTCTAATTTTTCCAACGCCATTTGTGGAATAGGGTCGGTTGGACCTAAACCGAGTGCCTCGCGGACGGCAGCAGCTAAGTTCACATCCGGTATTGTTACAGCATAGCCGGATGAATAACTGAGAGAAGTTATGAGAATAGTAAGGATCATGCAAAACCTTTTCATAGACACCTTAATCTTCAATAGGCAATAGTATATCAAGTTCCAAGTTTGGCAGTTGTTTTAAGAGACTTCGGAGTGATTCCATATCTCGAATTGGGTTTTCTTTAATATCTAAACGCTCTAAACTTGTAAAGTTCTGTATAGGACTGATGTTACTGATTTGATTCTGATCCAATGCTAAGTGTGTGAGCTGCGTCAATTCAGTGAGTCGCGTAATATTGTTGATTTGATTTCCACTAAGCCATAGATGTGTTATCTGTTTCAAATTCGCAAGCGATAATATGTCGCGAATTTGGTTTCGTCTGATGTTTAACAATTTTATCTGCGTGAGGTTTGCAAGAGATTTGATGTCGCTTATTTTATTCTCCCAAAGTCCGAGTTCTGTGAGTTGCGTCAATTCAGCAAGGGGCGTGATGTCGCTGATCTGATTCTCACCGAGCCCTAATTTCGTGATTTGCGTCAAGTTCGCAAGCGGTTCAATGTCACTGATTTGATTGTCCCAGAACTCTACATTTGTGAGTTGCGTCAATCCTTCAATCGGTTTTATATCGCTGATTTGGTTTTTTTCGAGTCCTAATTCTGTTAATTTTCCCAGTCCAGTGAGGGGTGTAATATCGCTGATTTGATTTTCACCGATCCGCAGTTCCGTCAACTGTGTTAATCCTGATAGCGGTTTTACATCGCTGATTTGGTTTTTTTTCAGCCCCAATTCTGTTAAATGTGTGAGTTTTGTGAGGGGTGTGATGTCGTTGATTTGGTTTTCTGAGAGCCCTAAACCTGTCATTTCGGTTAATCCATTGAGGGGTGTGATGTCGCTAATTTGATTTCCGCCTAACCCTAACTGGTCTACTTGTGTCAATCTCGTGAGCGGTGCGATGTCAGTGATTTGGTTTTTGCTAAGGTCTAAAGTCTTCAGATGTGTGAGTCCAGCGAGGGGCGTAAGGTCGCTAATTTCATTGCCACTAAGCCATAAATACCGCAATTTTGTTAATTGCGTGAGGGGTGTAATATCGCGGATCTGATT
>VYCT01000007.1:20776-47955 GCA_009843785.1 Candidatus Poribacteria bacterium
GAGGGGTGTAATATCGCGGATCTGATTTTTTCCGAGTCCTAAGTCTTTGAGCTGCCTTAATCCACTGAGAGGTGTGATGTCGCTGATTTGATTGTAGCCGAGGGATAAATGTTTCAGTTGGGTTAATCCGGCAAGCGGCGTGATGTCAGTAATATTATTACTTGATAGGCTCAAATCTCTTAACTGCGTTAATCCAGTAAGCGGTGTTAGGTTCTCAATGTGATTCGCGTAGATGTCTAATTCAATGAGCCCAACGGCTTTTTCCAGACCGGTTAAATCGCGTATCTGATTGTTGTTACCATCCAGATGCGTTAATCTTTGAAACTTGTTTAGCGGGATACGCGCCTTTAAATCCAAGCGCAGTGCCTTTCGGACTACCCTCGCTAAGTTGGCATCCGGTATCTTCACATACGCATGCGATGAACGATTGAGCAGAGTAATTATAGGAAGGATAAGCCGTGTGTACAAATATTTCAGGGTCTTCATTGAAGTTATCCTGTGATGGGCGCGCCCCGAAGGGCGCGCCCATTAGGTGTAATTATCCCTTGTTCAGGACTTCGTCCAGATTCAGGATCAGATTTGCAATCATCGTCCATGTAGCGACTTCGACTGCGTCTAAAGTTTCATCAGGGGTCGATTCGCCGACAGTAATTAGCTCTTTAGCTGCTTCCGGGTTTGCCGCCAACTCCTGATAGTGCGCTTGGAACGTTTCCAATAGCAGTGCTTTTTCTTTCGGTTTCGGGAGTCGGGCAGTCGCTGCTTCAAAGAGGTAGGCGAGGCGTGCTTCCGTTGTCTCACCACCCTCCTTAATGACTCGCTCCGCGAAGGTGCGCGCCGCTTCAAAGAACTGTGGATCGTTCATCAGCATTAACGCCTGCATCGGGGTGTTCGTACGTTCACGGCGGATTGTGCAGGCTTCACGCGATGGGGCGTCCAAGATGTTCATCTGTGGTGGTGGTGCTGTACGCTTCCAGAATGTATAGAGACTCCGGCGATATATCTTATCGGCGCCGGTATCTTTAACAAACGTGTCGGTATTGGATCCGGTGAACCCGACGGCTTTCCAAAGCCCATCCGGTTGCGGCGGTTTGACGCTCGGACCACCAACTTTGGTATATAGCAGCCCACTGAGCGCAAGCGCGTTATCGCGCACAGTTTCGGCATCAAGTCGATACCTTGGTGCCCGCGAGAGCAGGGCGTTATCTGCATCACGTTCCAATTTTTCAGGCGTGACCTTTGCACTCTGCCGATATGTCGCTGACGTCAGCATGAGTTTGAGCATGGCTTGAATATCCCAGCCGGAGGCAATAAATTCGGTTGCCAGCCAATCAAGGAGTTCTGGATGCACCGGTGGTGTGCCTTGTGTCCCGAAGTCCTCCGCGGTTACTACAATTCCGGTACCGAAGATGTCTTGCCAGAAACGGTTGATCGCGACACGGGCAGTGAGTGGGTGTTCCGGTGAGAGCAGCCACTTGGCAAAACCGAGACGGTTCGGAGACGCGTCTTCTGCTATGCTTGGCAGCACTGCTGGTGTTTGTGGGTAAACCTGTTCGCCAGGGTGCTGGTATTCGCCACGTGCCAGAACATAAGCACCTCTCGGTTCAGCTCGCTCCTGCATCACAAGCGTCGTGGTTAGCGAGCCGTCCAGTGTATTCCGCTTCTGTCGGGTCTCTGCTAAGTCAGCGACAACGGCTTTCAAATCCGCGAATGCCCGGTGTGCATTTTCGTTGATGCTCTTATCAAGCGTGATGTTAGCCCGATAGTAATCCCGGATTTGATCCTTCTGTGCGGTCTCACGCTCACCGCGAGGGGTGCCAGCAATATCTACGATGTTAGCGGGTAGCATCGGCGGTGCACTTTCCATACGGAAGTAGAAACCAGAGGGACCTGAGTAGTTGACAATTTTCAGGAGCAGCGTGTTGTTACCAGGTTTGAGTTCCACCTGCACCTGTTCTTGGTCAGCGGCAGCATCTCGCTGGACGTTTTTGGAAAGGAGTTGAGTGCCGTTCATCCAGACCTTCAGCGCATCGTTGCTCCCGATATGCAGCAGTGCTTTCTGTCGCGTAACGGAGGAGATGTTTCGGAAAAGATAGGTGGCACTGTTTTCACCGACAATGTCGTTATGCACCTGTTCGTCAACCCAGTGGCTCTGCTGTTCCCATTTGATGGTTTTGTCGTCCACCTTAAACGTGTCGCCTGTATTGACCCCTTTCGTTTCGGGTTCATAAACCTGATAGAAGGCGAGGTTCCCGTGTTCTGCTGTAAAGGGACCCGCAGCGTGCCAGTTCCCTAATCCGATCTTGGAGCCGATGGGATAAACGGTTGCGGCATCTGTGAGCGCGAGGCGGAATCGCCCTAATTGCTTCTGACGCAGATCGAACTCGTGCTTAAGCCGGATTTTCAATCGGTTTCCGCCTTCCATCCCAAACGGTGCAGCGACAAGAAAGATCGCTTGTCGATTTTCATTTCTTCTATCGAGTGCCCATCCGGTTTCCGGTTTATCGTCAATCGCGTTTGTGATGGTGCCGCCGAGATTGTCTTCACCCATGACCTGTTCATGGTCTGCCCAGGCTTGGACAATTTGGACAGGTGTCCACGGATCGGCGACTTCGGCATCTTCAGTTTCCGCGCTTGCATCATCTGTAGACAGGTTTTCTGCTTGTGTCTGAGCATCGGCAGCAGCAGCCGGTGTGCTTTCCGCTTGCGCATCGGCATCAGGTGCTTTTTCGGCTTGCGCATCGGCATCAGCAGCCGGTGTGCTTTCGGCTTGTGCCTCAGTATCGGTATCAGCATCCGGTGTATCTTTTGCTTGTGCCTCAGTTTCAGTATCCGCAACAGGTGTGCTTCCGGCTTCTGCGTCGGTAGTTTCGCCTTCCGTCTGCGTCTCAGTGTCGGCATCGCTATCGCTACTTTCCGCTACAGGGGATTCATCAGTTTCTGCTGCAGGTGGCGCAATAAAGACCGCAAAATCGGTCAAGACGACGTTACCATTGCTGCTTCTGCCGATACCACCTCTCGGCAAGGATTCATGCTTGATACCTTCCAGGCGCACAGCACTCCATTTACCGGGTGGCAGGTCTACAATGATCTCGTAGGTTTCTTGTTCAGGATTGGTGCCGCTGGCTAATATGGAGTTATCCTCTAAAACTTCGAGTGTCGCTCCGCCTTTTGAGTAAAGCGATGTTGGTTTCAGTGTTGTCCAGCGCGGCATCCTATTTTCCCAGGCGATTTGGGTCGCATCGAGTTCAGGGATAGGGGCTTTGGTTTGCGCATCCAATTCGGTGATCTGTGCATCAAAAGCAGCGAGTTCCGCTTCCTGCTCTGGTGTCGGTAACTTTACAACAGGCGGCGAATCCTTACGGTTACCGTCCATTGCATTTTCGGTGATATTGTTGAAATAGGCGTAGAGTTGATAGAATTCCTTCTGTGTAATCGGATCGTACTTATGGTCGTGGCACTGCGCGCATCCGACGGTTAATCCCATCCAGACGGTCGAGGTGGTGTTCGCTCTGTCAATCGCGTATCGGACATAGTATTCCGCATCAATCGAACCGCCTTCACTTGTGGTGACGTGGCATCGGTTAAAACCGGTGGCGACGCGCTGATCAAGTGTCGGTTCTGGCAAAAGGTCACCCGCTAACTGCTCAGTCGTAAACTGATCGAACGGCATATTTTTGTTGAATGCGTTGATAACCCAATCTCGGTAGGGCCACATTTCGCGGTAGTTATCCAAGTGGAGTCCGTGGGTATCACCGTACCGTGCGACATCTAACCAGAAGCGCCCGAGATGCTCGCCGTATTCGGGTTTCGCCATAAAGGCATCAATCAGTTTTCCGTAAGCGTCAGGTGAATCGTCTGTGAGGAATTGATGAACTTCTTCGCGCGCCGGCGGTAAACCGGTAAGATCGAAACTTAAGCGTCGAATGAGTGTCCGTTTATCCGCTTCACTGGCAGGGGTTAGACCTTCTTTTTCGAGTCGTGAGAGGATGAACGCGTCAATCGGGTTTCGCACCCAATCTTTGTTCTTGACAGTAGGTGGCGTTGGACGGACGGGTGTGGTGAACGCCCAATGTTCTTCCCACTTCGCACCTTCGCGAATCCACTGCGTAACGGCTTCAATCTGCTCTGGTGTCAGTGTCTTGTTGAAGTCGGCTGGTGGCATACGGTAGGTGTCGTCCTCGGATACGATGCGGAGATGCAGTTCGCTCTCTTCGGGTTTACTGGGTACGATGACGGGGTATCCGCTGGGTTCAGAGAACGCGCCCGCTTTCGTATCAAGTCGGAGGTTAGCCTGTCGGGTTTTGGCATCCGGTCCGTGGCAGGCGAAGCAATTATCCGCAAGAATGGGGCGGATGTCGAGGTTGTAGTTCAAAGTGGCTTGTGGTGTTTCGTGATGGTCCGCGGGTGCCGGGGGACCCCCAAACACGGCGAGGCAGAAACACACCAACGTAGCTAATAGTGGAATCGTATTATTAGCGATCTTCACTGGAATTCTCTCCCTTTTCAGCGTTGTCGTCTACAGTTTGCTCAAGAACACAAGCTGCAACGTGCTATATCAGGTTTGGCAATTGTGACGTTTCGTTAAGCGAAAAGTTTAGCAATGTTGCTATATTTTACGATGCGTTTGTGTTTTTGTCAAATATTTCTTTTCATAGAGACATGTGGTTTTTATTGATACGCTATAAAAGACGTGGTATAATTCTAAGAACATTCTGTTGTGAGAACACCGACACATTTCAATTTGTTTGTTGTGAATTTTTCTTGAATTATAACATAAGGAGAAGAAAATGAAAACAGTCACATACGCTCAAGTACAGCAACTGGTTGCTAAGTTGCCAGAAGACAAATTGCCCTCAGCGTATCGTTTGCTGTCTGCCTTAACAGCGGCGGAAGCGCAATCACCTCAAGCGGCGTTCCTGCGCCTCTCTGTAGATGAGCGTCGTCAGTTACTATCAGAACAGGCAGAACAGATGAAAGCCTATTATGAACAGACAGCAGATGAACGCGTTGAGTGGCAAACAGGAGATTTCGTGGATGAATCCGAGGCGCGGTGAAATCTGGTTAGCTGACCTTAATCCAAAATCCAACACTTGGTGCAGAAATTCGTAAGACGCGCCCAATTGTTGTTGTGAGTTCTGATGATATAGGTGTGTTGCCTATCCGGCTTGTCGCACCTATAACAGAGTGGAAGGAATCCTTTGTCGGTAACGTTTGGCACGTGAGGTTAGACCCAGAGTTCGTAAACGGTCTCACAAAAACCTCTGCAGTTGATACATTACAACTACGCGGTATTGATACACTGAGATTTGTTCGGAAGATAGGAGAAGTCCCTCAATCAATCATGAATTTGATCCTTACAGCGATAGCAGCAGTGATTGAGTATGAACCTGTCCTACCATAGAGGTGATGTTGCTTGTATCACTCGGTGTGGGTAAATTATAAATATATTTCGCTACTATTCCGCGACCTTCTCAAAAATGACCACATGCTGCCACGGTAAATCGTCAAGCGTCTCTATCCAAGAAAGCGGATGCGGTGTCGCTTCCTTAATCACCTGCAATTCACTCATTTTGTGCAAACGTTTAATTGGCACATTGTCATCTTCCAAGCGGTATTCTACAAAAGCCACCCTACCACCCGTTTTCAGGCCGCGGCAGATATTCTGCATCATCTCATACGGATGCGAAAATTCGTGGTAGACATCTACCATAATCACCAAATCGACTGCGTTCGGTGGCAATTTCGGATCGGTAATCGTGCCTAATATTCCTTTGATATTGGTAATCCCTTCTTTCCCCATCTTCTCGGCAAGGATGTCAAGCATCTCCTGCTGAATTTCAACACCGTAGACGATCCCTGTTTTGCCGATTTTCGGTGAGATCCGCCGAGCGATGTACCCCGTACCGACCCCAATATCCGCGACGATGTCGCCCTCTTTGAGTTTCAACATTTCAATGAGACGGTTCGGCATCTCTTCCCGTTCACGCTCTGGACGTTCTAACCATCCAGCGGCAAGGTGTCCCATCACGTGCGAGATTTCGCGTCCCATGTAGATTTTGCCGATCCCGTCTCGACTGGGTGTCCGTTGTTCATAGCGCGTACTCGCTGGACGCGTTGACTGGTCACTTGGCACGGTTGCTGTGTAGTTCAACAGGAGCAAGGTCCCTACAACGCCTCCGAAAATCGCGAACCAACAGCGTGTACTTCCTACTTTTTGATGGTTTCTCAACATCGGTTACCACCTTCCAAGGTAGAGCCCTCGGTTTTCCATCGGCATCGGTACCCGCTTGCCTTGCTGGCGTTGTGAATCAACGATTGCGAAGACCATCTCAGTGCTTCGGTGTGCGAGATGAATATTACCGCATGTCTCTGTATCGGTGTCAATCGCATCAACGATGTCTTCAATACAGCCGACGGTGCCGCTTTTCCGTTCATAAGGTGGGAATTGCGCTTCCAAAATCTCGTTAAACTGCCCTTGCCGTTTGCGGAGGTGAAAACCGAGTCCGTTATTGAGTGCACGAACCGTGCCTTCGCTACAGTGTACCTCAAATTCATAAGCCGTGCCGGGAATGCTAATGCCGTTAATACCGTTCTCAAAACGGATAAATCCCATTACGATACCGGGATCAGATTCCGTGCGATTATCCTCAAAATCAGCATCGTCAACGGCAACGTTGCCTTGTACGTATTCTATTGGGGAATCGCTTGCTAAGAAGAGAAGCATATCCGCTGCGTGCGTGTATCCCCAGAGCGCGGCACCACCGCTATAGGCAATGACGGCGCGTCTATCTCCTAACTCGCCGCTTTCAAGAATTTCACGCATTTTGATGTATCCCGGCGTGTAACGCCGCTGCGTGCCGAGGTTGAATTTGATATTGTGTTTTTCGCAGACTTCCACCATTGCGTCTGCTTCTTCCATAGAGGCACAAAGCGGTTTATCACAATAGATACCCTTGACACCATTTTCCGCTGCGAATTCTGTAATCTCGGCATGGTTGCCAGGGCGTGTGGCGATACTGACAATATCCGGTTTCTCTGCTACAATCATCTCGCGATAGTCTAAATAGTACTTCGGGATATCCCATTTATCACAGACGTATTGTGCTTTCTCTTCGACGACATCTGCGGCGGCAACAAGTTCTGTCCGCTCGAAAGCCGTATACCCCGCGGCGTGTGAATAGGGTAGCGCCCCGTGTGGTGTCGCACGTACCTCTTCATCAATCGTGCCACCCATTCTGCCACAGCCAACAATACAGACACGGTATTGTGTTCCCATTGGATTCCTCCATTGCGTTTTGCTGTTGAGATCAGAAGATTGTTCCTGTTGTGAAAGGTTTCCGCTAAACTGTCAACTTCACAATGTCTTGTTTGACGATCTCTTTTGTATGTCCATAGGATGCAGTTTGCACGAGTTCCTGAACTTCGGGTGTTAAACGGTTGACGATTTCCTCTGGTAAACTTTGCTTACCATCGTATTGCGGACGATAGCGGAGAATAAGGAAGCGTCTATCCCGATCTTTCGGTTTCCATCGTAAGACACCGTGCGTCAAGAGTTCAGAGATGACGAGGAAGTCACCCGCCTTAGGCGTGAGATTGGTGAAAACATCATCGGGTTCGGGATCGATGCCGTCGGGTCCCGGTGTCAAAAGGTCTTCAGGTCTCTCGAATTTGCTCTTATGTGAACCTGGAATGACGATAAGTCCGCCGTCGCCGGGCTGCACGTCGGTCAAGTAGAAGAACGCCACGAAATCGTTGCAGTAGATCTGGTTATTCTGTACTTCATAGCGAGTTAACCAGTGTCGTCCTTCACGTGCACAGTGCAAGCCTGCTGGGTTTGTTCCCATCGGTTGCCTATCGGGGTTATGCTGTTGAAGTGTGAGGGTGCCAGTAACAAACCGGGGTTTATCGAAGGTAAACTCTTTGACAAGGGGCCAGATAGCCGGATGCACCGTCATCGCCTCAAGCGAATGGTCGAAAGCGAATCCGTGCTCATATCTACCGCCTTTACCGGGTGCTAAGTCGCGCGGCCGCGTCGTGAATTCTTCGGGCCGTTCGTCGAGTGGCATGTGAATATACCGGTCCACAGCCTCCTGTGCTGCTTTTAGGGCATCCCCTGTGACGGCACCTTTGATATGCAAATAGCCTGTAACGTCAAACAGATAGCGTTGTTCTGGTGTCATTTCTCACTCCTTTTCGGTTATCTGGACATGTTCACAAGGTCTTTGATCTGCGTATGATTCGCATGTGAATTGTACACACGATTATAGTTTCCGTCAAATGTTTTCTGAGGGAGCTACGCTCTAAATATAGCCTGTCGAGCCATCCGGACGGATAGGACATGTGCGCTGCCAATGGATGTATTCGTTGTCGGTGATCGCTGCTTCGTTCACCTCTACACCCAAACCTGGACGGTCACGCAATTCCAGATAGCCGTCTTTCGGCAGATACGGTTCGTCTACCCAAGCATTCCATTCTGTCTCGGTGGGTAGGAGGTACTCAAGGATTTTGAAATTCGGAGTCGCAGCGGCAAAATGGACATTGACAGCCGTTGCAAGCGGTCCCATGGGATTATGCGGCGCGATACTCACGTAGTGCGCTTCGGCGATCGCTGCGATTTTGCGCATTTCTAATAATCCACCACAGACACAGATGTCTGGTTGGATAATATCGGCACCTTGTCCAGCAATAATGTCCAAAAACTCAAAACGTGTGTAAAGGGATTCCCCAGTTGCGAGTGGCACTTGCATCTGTGAACGTAGACGGGTCCATGCGGGAATGTGTTCCGGGCGGAGCGGTTCTTCGTAGAAATATGGATCGTAGGGGGCGAGCGCATTGGCGAGCTGGAGTGCGCGAATCGGCTCAAATATTTTGGCGTGTGGATCGAAGGCGATCTCCCAGTCGGGTGGCGTATTCTCCCGGATCTGCTCAAAATAGGTAGCGGCTGCATCGCAGACGCGGCCCCATCGATTCGCGTCCGGATCGAGTTGATAAGGGCCAGTCTTGAAAGCGGTAAACCCCCACTCTTCATGGAGTTTATGTGCTTGATCAGCGGCTTCAATACCGTCTCTGCCACCGATGCCCCGGTAGATGCGGATACGGTCCCGGGCATGTCCGCCGAGGAGCATGTAGACCGGTAAACCTGCTGCCTTGCCACTGATGTCCCAGAGCGCGTGATCTACAGCAGAGATGACGGCGAGTCCGGCACCCCCCGCTGGAAAACGGAACTGCTGATGCAGTTTCAGCATAATATACTCAATCCGTCTGGGATCGTCGCCTTGAATCATCTCAAAGATATAATCAGCAATCGGTTCAACAGAGAGGTCGGGACCCGTAGAATAAGCCTCACCCCATCCGTAGAGCCCTTCGTCTGTTTCGACTTTGATGAGGCCACGGGGGCGATTCCCGAAGCGCGCCATAAAGGTTTTAATAGCAGTAATCTTCACGTTTTTAGCCTTTATTGAAGTGGTGTTGAGCGCCGCTTGCCTATGACTCTCGCAGGTTTTGTGTGAACGCCTCCAGGCTTTGGAGCCGTGGGACTGTGCGGAGTAACTCCTTCAGGCGTTCCAGATCGTCAATAGTTTCAAGTTTTGGCTTTAAAGCCTGAACTGCTTCAGGTTGAAACTGATCGCTCAACAAGGTCAAAATTGAGTTGATGGTGCCTTGCTTTTGTCCGCGTTCGAGTCCGCGTTCGAGTCCGCGTTCGAGTCCGCGTTCGAGTCCGCGTTCGAGTCCGCGTTCTTCTGCTTCTTTCATATATTCTTGAAAAAAAGGAGATTCTTGCATGATACCCTCCGGTAAACGTTGTTCTATCAGTTGTCTGTCGTGAATCAATCCGCCAAAGATTCCCAAAGCCGCCAACAAGAGATTCAGGTCTTCTGAGCCTACATTTGAAACAGTTGTTGCATCAACACATTTGTCCAACCATTGAACCGCGTTTATCCCCGCAGGCGGTTTCATTAACGGCGTGAGCGGTAGTAAACCGGGTTCCTGCAGCTCCAAGATTGATTGTCCCTCTATCTCAATCAGTCGAACGACTCTATACTGGTGCCTATATCCACAACCATGCCTGCGATATGCATAGAAACCGGGATCGTTTAGTCCTGCACGAGGGTGCAAATAGAGAACACTGCAATAGACATTCAGTTGGTGTTCTCTGATAAGAAAACCGTTATAACCCGCAAAACGGAACTGCATCGGCTCACGACTATCGTAAGTTTGTACCTCGTTGTGAAGAATAGCAACCTCGTCTGGAAATTGCACTTTCAGTGTGCTATCGGTGTGGTGCGTTTTGAGTGTAATTTGCTCCGTTGCCAATTCCTCCAGCACAATCAGGTCTGGATATTGCAAAATATGCTCGGTGAAAGGCTTCGGGTAGCCCAGACTCACAAATTTGGCGGCATTATCGTAGCGTTGTCTCATAGGAATAGTATACTGCAGTGTAACAAGTTCTGTCAATCCTTTTTAACGTTTACCATAGGTGCGTCCGAAATGGAGATGCGGGTAACCCTTCTTTGTTGACGAGATTCGGCTCTGCACTCTGGTGCCACCCGAATCGGACAGCGACGGGGTTTGCAATAGCATCGCTGGAAACGATAACCGTGTCGTTATCAATCGTTGCCTGTGCTTCAACGAATTGCTTATCTTCACCGGCGATTTCAAACCATGTGAGCGGTTTTTCATCTTGCGAGGTTAGACCGCTACCGACGTGATCAAACGTGAGTCGGATTGTGTTTCCTTCGACTGCCATTGATTTGTAGAGCGGACCGGAATAGGTCACATCATCTCTGCCGTAGTCCTTTGCGAGTGCCCACAATGCCAGTCGTCTGCCGACTCCCTGTTTATTGCGCGGATGAACGTCTCTCGGGTTCCCGATGTCAGTTGTCACGGCCATACCGGTATTTGGGAGTGCCAATGTCGCTGTTTGTGCTTCCCAGATTTGCGGCAGAAAAAACTGACCTTCCTCTTGATTACTGTAATTGAAAGGTGCGAGTTGCACGAAATAGAAGGGAAAATCACCTTGTCCCCAAACCTCGCGCCACCCGTTGATGAGTGCCTTCATCTTCTCGTGATAGATCATACCGTCCTGATGGTTCGATTCGCCTTGATACCAGAGCGCGCCGCGTATGCCGTAAGGAACGATTGGATGCACCATACCGTTGTAGAGAGCCGTCGGTCTCCCTGCATCCATTAGCGGATGCGTATTGTCAGGCATCGGTTTAAGCTGCGCATCGGTTTCTAATGCTTTACGGGTTTCGGTGATCCACGCTTCTATCGCGTTTATTTTCTCTGCGAGTTGGGCGCGATAGTTTGACTGTATGTCTTCGACTTCCTCGCTTATAGATGCAAGTGCAGGTAAACCGGCGAGACCTGCAGGGGGTGTCCACGGTTCAATGAGGGTCCCGCCCCACGAGGTGTTGATTAGCCCGATCGGTACATCAAGATTTTTATAGAGTTTCCGTCCGAAATAGTAGGCGACAGCGGAGAAATTCGGAATCGTCTCAGGTGTGGTTCCGTACCAATCCGCCTCAACATCTTGCTGAGGTAAACCTGACGGGACTCGCGGGATATGGAACAGTCGGATCTTCGGATACAACGCCGCGGCGATCTCTGCCTCGCTATCATTTGAGATACTTACGGGCCATTCCATGTTTGACTGCCCGGAACAGACCCAGACTTCGCCGAAAAGCACGTTTGTCAACTCAAGTTTAAGGGTGTTACTACCAGTGATTCCGAGTGTATAGGGGCCGCCAGCTGCCATAGCGGGGAGTTTAGTCTGCCAATTGCCATTAGCGTCGGCAACTGCGGTGGTTGTTGAGATCGGTTCGACATCTTCGGCTTCAGCACTGAGTGTTATGGTAATCTCTTCGCCTGGGGGTGCCGACCCCCAGATAGGTGCCTGCATGTCGCGTTGCAGTACCATGTTGCTGCCGAAGACGCGCGGCAGTGTAACCCTGGAATACGCGAAACTTCCGATGAGAAGTGATAGAAAGCCAATGAGAAATAGCGGCGTTAGTTCCATATCTTTGCTCCTTCAATTAGATAGTTGCGGAATAACATAAGTCAAGTCCTATGGATTTTCCTATGATGGTTATCGACTATTTTCCCATGAATCCGTACGGAACGGTGATGCAGGTAAGCCTTCCTTGTTCACGAAATTGGGTTCTGCGCTCTGATGCCACCCGAATCGGACGGCGACCGGATTTGCGACGGTATCGCTGGAGACGACGACTGTGTTGCCGTCAATTGTTGCTTGTGCTTCAACGAATTGCTTATCTTCACCGGCGATTTCAAACCATGTGAGCGGTTTTTCATCTTGCGAGGTTAGACCGCTACCGACGTGATCAAATATGAGTCGGATTGTGTTTCCTTCGACTGCCATTGATTTGTAGAGTGGACCGGAATAGGTTACATCATCTCTGCCGTAGTCCTTTGCAAGTGCCCACAGTGCGAGTCGTCTACCGACATCTTGTTTGTTTCGCGGATGGATGTCTCTGAGGTTCCCGATGTCAGTTGTCACCGCCATACCGGTATTTGGGAGTGCTAACGTTGCTGCTTGTGCTTCCCAGATTTGGGGTAGGAACAGTGGGTTCGCATTGCGTCCGCCGTAGTTGAAGGGTGCGAGTTGTACGAAATAGAAGGGAAAATCGCCTTGTCCCCAAACCTCGCGCCAGCCATTGATAAGTGCCTTCATTTTTTCGTGATAGAGCATCCCCTCTCGAAGGTTGGATTCGCCTTGATACCATAAGGCCCCGCGTATCGCATAAGGGACAATTGGATGTACCATACTGTTGTAAAGTGCCGTTGGTCTCTGTTGGTGCGCGAATGGATGCGTATTGTTGGGCATCTGTGTAAGTTGTGTTCCGGTTTCCAATGCTTTCCGTGTTTCGGCGATCCAGGCTTCAATTTCGTTCATTTTTTCTGGAAGTTGTGCGCGGTAGTTCGCTTGTATATCTTGAACCTCTTTGGATATGGACGCAAGCGCAGGCACAGCGGCGAAACCGACCGGCGGTGTCCACGGCTCAATACGGGTGCCGCCCCACGAGGTGTTGATTAGCCCGATCGGTACATCAAGATTTTTATAGAGTTTTCGCCCGAAATAGTAGGCGACAGCCGAGAAATTAGCGACTGTCTCAGGCGTAGTTTCCTGCCAATCTGCTGCGACATCTTCTTGAAGCAGCCCTGATGCGACTCTCGGCACATAGAACAACCGAATCTTCGGATACATGCCTGCAGCGATTTCTGCTTCACTATCTTTTGAGGCACTCACAGACCATTGCATGTTCGACTGTCCTGAACAGACCCAGACTTCGCCGAAAAGCACGTTTGTCAGGTTAAGGGTGTTAGTGCCCTTGACTCGGAGTGTATAGGGGCCGCCAGCTGCCATAGCGGGGAGTTTGATCTGCCAATTGCCTTCCGCGTCGGCAACTGCGGCGGTTGTTGAGATCGGTTCGATACCTTCGGCTTCAGTGCTGAGTGTTATGGTGATTTTTTCCCCTGGGGATGCCCACCCCCAGATAGGTGCCTGCATGTTGCGCTGCAGTACCATATTGCTGCCGATAACTCGTGGCAATGTGACCTCGGCATGTGTGAAGGGTTGTATGAGGAATAGCAGTAAGCCCATGAGAAATAATGTAATTCGTTTCATATCGTTGCTCCTTTAAGTTGGATGAGAAAGGTTCATAACTTTTTGTTTGTCGTAGCGCAATTCTGCGGCGTACTCACCCAAATGCGACCTGCATTATTACGCGTTGAGAATTTGTGACGGGCGATGAAAAAGTAGTGCCTGCGATGGTAGTATCGCTAAAACGATCCCACTCTACCTATCCAGATACAGCGGAAATCGAGGGAGTATCTTGTAATACCGGTATAACATAACTGTGGATCGTGCATCCATCAAGGACCTGTGTTTCGACCTTGGGGTTTGGGTGCTGTCGGTGGTCAAAGACAATATAGTACCCTTGTGTCTCTTGTTCGAGTTTCAGATACGCTGTAAGTTGCTGTTTTCCTGCCTGATAGGTTTGCTCGCTGCGCCAAATTTTTGTTTCAATGATGTAGTGTTGTAGGTTGTGTGTGATAACGGTGTCCGCTCTGCCCCTGCCGGTTTGCACCTCTAATCGCATCGTAGCCTGCACTATTTTGACGAACTCGTCAAGATAAGCAAAGAGCAGATATTGTCCAACGAATTCTTGCGGTGTATCGGGGACTTGAAGTATTCTGAACCCTGCCCGCGCGATGAAGTCTTTGAAGTTTTCAAGGAGCGTATTCATTTGAATCTCACCAGTCGGCTTAATATACCCCGTAAAGTCAATGGGTCCATCTTCAGGAAGATATTCGTCCTCCAACCCGTTTATGAGCGGTTTAAATGCCTGAATAATACAATGTAGATAGATAGGACTGAGGATTTGACACATGCCGTGTTCATCGGGGCCGATGATGCCGTAGGTGGCAAGTTCGCTGATGACTTCGTTACGTAGCGTGAAATTTAGGCGGCTGCCATGAAAAGCGATCCGCATCAGTGTTTTCTCAAAGCGCGGGTCTCTACGAATGTTTGTAATCAGATGTGAGATGTTGGTATTACGTTCAACGAGAAGTTTCTCGTAGGCGGAGAAAAAGTGCCCTATCTGAATCATCTCGGTTTTTGGAATGTCAAGTTCTTCGGTGAGAATTTGTGCGAATCTATTGATGAGGAATGGCTGTCCGCCTGTCTGTTTATGTAGTGCTTTGATGACTTCAGGGGCAACCTGCTGTCCGGTTTCTTCGGTATATTGGGCGAGGAGTTCGTCGACCTGTTCAAGGGTGAAATTCGGAAGCGTAAAATCGTCTTGTATATTGAACGGAGATATGGAGAGATCGTAGTCAAGTTGGGTGATATTCTTCACGCCGACAATAGCGAGGCTATACGGGGCGCGCGTCTGCCGTTCAGTCAGATAGATACGACGAAGAATATGCAGAAAATCGCTCACGACGGCTCGCGGTATACCATCAAATTCATCAATAATCAAAACGATCTTCGGACAGTTGGATTGCCCGTATCCAAGAAGGCGCGGCAGTTTCACGAAGAAACGTCTCATGGCGAGATGGTCGGTGATCCCAGGGTTTTCCAAAAGATTCGTGAGGTCTTGAGAAAGTGGATGTCCGCGCTTCTGAAGAACTTGGTTAATTGCCTCGATGAGTTCTTCAGCAAGGTTGAGGTAAAACGCATCCTGTGTTAAGTTTTGATAGGCTTCAAAATTAAGTTGTATGGGAAAAAAGTTAGGGGTTTCCTCTATAAGCACATTGAGGGCATTTTGGAAGAAAGTTGTTTTTCCTGTCTGTCGGGGTGCGAAGAGAACAATGTAGCGTCCAAGTTTTATTCGCCTTATGAAGTCAGCGAGGTCCTCATTCCGTGCGACAACGTAGTTGTCTATTTTATTGACGGGACCATAAGTGCCGAAGTGTCTCATCTTGAGTCTGCTCCCAACGGTAAGTGTAATCTGGAAGTTTAAATTCCAAATTTTAGCATATATTGAGGAGTGGGTCAAGTCGTCGTTGACGATCGGTTCTCCTCAACAAGGATCTGTTAATTTCTATTCCAACCTTCTTGAAGGCGTTCGGCGAGGTAGCTGTTGCGTTGCATGACTTGATTGTTGCGGATACAGATGCCGAGTGCCTTTTCGGTCCCGACGATCACGACGCGCTCCCTCGCACGGGTGATGCCGGTGTAAAGAAGGTTCCGTTGCAGCATGAGATAGTGTTGTGTGTGCAAGGGGATAACAACGGCAGGGTACTCGCTGCCTTGTGCTTTGTGGATCGTCGTGGCGTATGCCAAGACGAGTTCCCCGAGGTCTGCCGCATCGTAAGCGACCTGTTTATCAGGGTACTGGATAAGGACTTTTTTGTCAAGGCCTTCGATTTCGATGGCGACGACTCTCCCGATATCGCCGTTAAACACGTCATAGTCGTAGTTATTTCGGATTTGCATGACTTTATCGCCGACGCGGAAGCCGCCTATTGTCGCGGACTGATTTCCAGAACGATGTGCTTGGCTATGGGTTCCGGGACCGAAGCGCGCCTTTACCAACGGATGGATGACTGGGGTGACATACTGCGGGTTCAGTACCTCTTGGAGCCGTTTGTTGAGGTTTTCAGTGCCGAGTACGCCGCGTCGCATCGGACATAGGAGTTGGATGTCGTCTATGGGATGGTAATTGTAGTGCTGTGGTAAGCGATCGGCAATGAGGGAACAGATTAATTCGGTAATTACCTCGGGATCTTCCTCCTCGATGAAGAAAAAGTTCCGATCTGGGTCGCCAGTAAGTTCCGGGTAATCGCCTTTATTGATGCGATGCGCGTTTGCGACGATCATACTCTCCTGCGCTTGACGGAAGATTTCGGTCAACGCAATAACGGATATCTTTCGCGAATCAATAAGTGCCTTGAGGACATTGCCCGCGCCAACGGAGGGTAACTGATCGGTATCGCCGATAACGATGACCGTGGTACTCGGACGGATCGCCTGCATCAACCGATTCATAAGAACGAGATCTACCATAGACATTTCGTCAACGATGACGACATCGGTATCTAAAGGGTTCTGACGATTGCGTTTAAAACTGTTAATTTGCGGCGAGAATTCGAGGAGTCGATGGATGGTTTTGGCTTCGCCGCCGGTCGTTTCGCTGAGACGTTTTGCGGCGCGTCCGGTAGGTGCTGTTAAGGTGATACGTCTGCCTTGTGCTTTAAAGAGGCGGATCATGCCGACAACAGTTGTGGTTTTACCGGTGCCGGGTCCGCCGGTGAGGATCATTGCGCGTGTCGTCATCGCTGTCAGGATGGCGTTGCGTTGTTGTGGTGCGAAATGGAGGTCCATCTCGTTCTCTAATTGTGTGAGGAGTCGTGTCGTGTTAGGGGGCAACAGAACGGGATTTTGCTCTTGACTCGCTAAGAGCCTCGAAAACTGGTTTGCGATTCCGAGTTCGGCGTAGTAAAAGGGTGCGAGATAGATAGGGGAATGGTTCTCAGTTATCAGTTGTTGGTTTTGACCGAGAACGGGTGCTTCTGATTTTGCTATCGGAGTCCCGTTCTCGGTCAAGGTTGAAAGCGGTTCTTGACGTGCATCGGGAATCTCATAATTCTCTTGTATCTCATCTATGCTGACTTGTTGGTCGGCATCTGGGAAGTCTGTGAAACCTGGACTGATAATTTCCTCTTTTTCAACGAGTGCATGAATACCTTGTTCAATCGCTGCCAACTCTTGCTCAAGCATAGTTTGACACGCCTCAACAAGTTCAGAACAGTGTTGAAAGACGTGCCCTTCATCTGCTTTTTGGCTGAGGACGTATTTGATCCCGGCTTCTACGCGTTGGGGTGCGTCCTGATCCATGCCGAGTTTCTGGGCAATCGTGTCGGCGGTTACAAATCCGATGCCGTAAATATCATCGGCGAGTTGGTAGGGGTTTTCTGTGACGACGGGGATTGCGTCGTTTCCGTAGGTTTTATAAATTTTTGCGGCGTGTGTTGTGCTGACATCGTGGGATTGTAGGAAGATCATGACGTTTTTAATTTCGCGTTGTGCTTCCCAAGCTTCTTTGATAATTTCGACGCGTTTGCGCCCGATGCCTGGAACGCTCGCCAATTTGTCCGGTTCGTTTTCAATGATGTCCATGGTATCCATACCGAATTTACGGACGATCAGTGCCGCCATCTTCGGACCGATGCCTTTGATAAGCCCTGAACCGAGGTATTTTCTTAACCCGACGACGTTTGCAGGTAAGATGGTTTCATACTTCTCAATTTGGAACTGTCTGCCGTATCTCGGATTATCTACCCACTCGCCTTGGAGGAGAAGGCTTTCGCCGGGGTTAATAGATGCTAAGTTGCCGACGACAGTGATGAGTTCGGCGTGGTCGCGCGCGGAGAGTCGCCCGACGGTATAACCGGTGTCGTGGCTCTCATAGACAATACGTTCAAGTATACCCTGTAGCGTTTCCATGTTTTGCTCAGATCGGTACGATTATGTGGACTACTCAAATAGATGGGCGACTGGACAGGAAAACCCTGGCACGACATCCTCGCCAGTAAGTGTGTCCTCACGTGTTAGTGTTTCAATATCTGTCTCCGAGCGATATACCGTTACCGTCTTAGAAACAGGTTCAATCACCCAAACCAGGCGGGTTCCCGCATCCAAATACGCAAATACCTTTTCTGCAATACGAGACAGCACATCTGATGGAGAAACAACCTCAATTGCCAAATCGGGCGGTATCGAAAAACCCTTTGTTTTGTCGCCAGTCAATTGGGCAGTTGCAACAAACGCCACATCCGGTTTTGCCGTACGTTCCCCAACTTGAAATGTCGTCTCTGCCGTATATAAACGACCTAATTTCTGTTGATAAACATGTTCATACAAATAATGAATGACATTGACGCTAATTTCGCCATGTTCTCTTGACGGCGGTGCCATTGGTACTAATTCTCCGTTAACGTATTCATACCCTTCTACATCATGCTCCAGAAACTCTTCTAACGTCATTGTGGTGGGTATTGCGCACATATCTGGAGGGAGTGACGGTGATTTGGGTACTAATTTACCATCTATGTATTCATACCCTTCTACATCATGTTCCAGAAACTCCTCTAACGTTATTTTGACACTTTCGGGCGGACGTATGCCTTGCTCAACTTCGTGGATTTCTTGTTGCTTCATGGTTCTTAATCCCTCCGTTTAGGGGTTAAATACAGTCAAATCTCCAAGCGAGAGCTATCCAATCTCCGTCATCAGTTTCCGAAAAGCGTTGAGTTGCGGCGGAATGATGTGCGTTGTATCGGTCTTATTCTCAAGTGCCTCGATGGTTTTGAACCCGTTGCCAGTGATGGCAAGAACTGTCGGTTCATCGGGTTGGATGTGCCGGTTTTCGATCAATTTTTTCGCGGCGGCAAGCGTAACCCCGCCAGCGGTTTCTGTGAAAATTCCCTCTGTAGCCGCAAGGAGTTTGATGGCTTCTACGATTTCAATATCAGTCGCGTGTTCGCCGACACCGCCGGAGTTACGGACTGTATCCACTGCATAGATGCCGTCTGCGGGGTTGCCAATAGCGAGCGATTTAGCGATTGTGTTCGGCAGAACAGGCTTCACAAAATCGCCGCCCTCCTTATAAGTGTTGACGATCGGGCCGCAGCCTTCCGCTTGGGCGACGTGGATTTTGGTGTTCGGTTTGTCTATTAGTCCCAAAAGGTGGAATTCTTTGAGTGCTTTACCAATCTTTGTGATAAGCGATCCGCCAGCGGCAGGTGCTACGATATGTGCGGGTGCCTCCCAACCGAGTTGTTCGATCAGTTCAAAGCAGAGTGTTTTTGAGCCTTCGGCATAAAAGGGACGGATGTTTATGTTAACAAATGCCCAAGGATAGACACCGCCAACTTCACTGCAAAGCCGGTTGACCTCGTCATACGTACCCGTAATGCCCACAACTGTGGGGGCATAAACCAAGGAGGCGACGACTTTACCGACTTCAAGGTCGGCGGGGATGAAGATGAAGCAGTTCAGTTTAGCGATAGCAGCGTGCGCTGCGACGGCGTTAGCGAGATTGCCAGTAGAGGCACAAGAAACCGTGTCAAAATTGAATTCTTTTGCCTTACTCAGAGCAATTGCAACAACACGGTCCTTAAAAGAGAGTGTCGGATGACAGACAGAGTCGTCTTTAATATAGAGTTCCTTGACCCCGAGTGCGTCTCCGAGATTTTTCGCGCGGATGAGCGGTGTGAAGCCGGTATTATGTCCATCGGTCGGTTCACCATCTATCGGGAGAAGATCGGCGTAACGCCATAAGTTTTCGGGGCCGTTTTCTATTGAACGTCTTGAGATAGATTTTTTTATCTCTTCATAGTTATAGTCTACTTCGAGGGGGCCAAAACAGAATTCGCAAACGTGAAGCGGTTCCTTCGGATATTTATTATCACATTCGCGGCATCTGAGGCCTAATACTTTTTCCATTTTATGTTCCTTTGACCGGGTTCTAAGGGATTGGTTAAGACGTGAATTGTGACCGTCCACCTCTTTCTTATAACTTATAACCTCTTAACTTATAACCTACCACCCTTTAAAAGTTCAGATTGTCAACTTAAGGTTAAATTCGTTCTTGCCGGTTTGTAGTGTCAGACGTATAAAGAGTGCGTGTTTCCCTATCCACCTAACATCGTCCGTGTTAGATTCGGTGAGTTGTAAACCTTCGTGATCACCCCATACAGTTATCCCGTAAGGCATCGCTCTTATCGATTCCACGACGATAGTGATACGTAATTCTGTACGATGCCGAATCGGTGAAAAACCTGTTAGTACAGGTTTACTTGCATCCGATTGCACTACCCGTTCGCTGGTATAGTTTTTAATCTCAACAGGTTCCATACCCCCTTCAACGAAGGTAAATTCACAGGCTGCATCACAATAGAACATTTTTAACGTAGATTTCGGGCTCGCAGCTTCGTTTTGTGTGCCTATGTCTTTCGCTACAACAGCCGTTGGTTCAGTTTTCTCACACTGCGACCTGTAATCGTCAACCATTTGAGAAAGCAGTATCGGTTTTGTGTTTTCAACACTAACAACGTGTGCGAAGTAGGCATCCAGACGTTCCAACCCCTCCGCGCCAAGCTGCGCAACGGTAAGCGGATCAATATGTTCAATATAACCAAGCCACGGATTCCATGCTATGTTTTCTATATAGGTATTGTAATGCTGCTGTGCTGTTCCATTTAAAAGTGCTGCACGGAGATTATTCGTATCCGCTCCGAGATGTCCAGCGGTCTGATATGGGATGCCGACGATGTTTTTAAATTGCTGCGCGAGATTTTCATTAGAGGTCTCTCGTGTTACAATAGCATCGCTGAACGTTGAAGCCTCAAGTGGATAAAAGCATTCAAAGCCGCCCCGATCCATTTCGGGTTCGGATGTGTCAGGTGCTGTATCGTCCGTATCTTGTTGGCTCCAGTGATACCCCCAGAGACCTTGGAACCCTGTCTGTTCAAGTGCACGCAGAAAAACATCGTTCTTAAAGACTGCGCCTGCCACACTCGGTTGCGCCCAAGGCAGTGCGCGCTTGATTCTTTCCCACTCCTTCGCTATATATTCCGGCAGTTTCTCGCGCATCGTGACGACATGTGATGCCATGGCTTCTGTGCTACTGCCCGGATTTGTTTCTCGTTGTGACTCCCAATTTGAATCCCACATCGGCTTGATATCAAGCATTAGTAACGGAGCGTCTCCAGCCTCAGTATGCCACGTTGTGAGCGATTTCGCGACGGCTGGAGCGGACTTGGTGTCTATTGCCCATGTGATAGGTATGCCATGCTTGTGTGCGATTTCCGCTAACAGTCGCATACCCTCAAGTCGTTGTGTCCTATCCTCCCCCGCTATCGCTGTGCTTACCAATCCGTAGTTTAACATTTTTTAATTATGAGGTCTCTGCTCGTTTTTTTCCGTTGTCAAAAAACGGGTTTCGTTAAAATTGATACGTTTCCATATCAAAGTACAACGTTTGTTCTGTATGTCGCGATTCGGGATTGCTGATATCGGGATGCCCACGATCAAGAGGCCGACCTTATTATTCTAAAAAGACAGTAACGCCCATGTCTGCGTATTTCTGGCGTGTACTGGGATTCCCGTTCCTGAAACAGACAGCCGTTGTTGTTCCCTCCAGGGCTTTGGCGACGTATTCAACACAAGCGTCTACGGTCTGCAGGGCGTGATTTGGGTGTCCCTCCATGCTAAATGTCAGGTCAGCGGGCCCGAAAGAGAGGCAATCGACACCGGGTTTGGCAAGGTGTCGCGCGTGTGTGACGGCTTCTATGGATTCGATTTGCATCCAGAGGATGCCGTTGTTGTTCCACCATTCGGCATATTCGAGCCGTTCTTTGCCTGCGGAATTCACGCGAGGGGCACCGCCCCAACTCCGGATGCCCTGCTGCGGGTAGTAGAAAGCGGCGACGGCTTCGTCTACTGTTTCGTCTAATTCAACTTGCGGTACCTCAATACCAGAGGGACCCAAGTCGAGGTAGTTTCCGATGAGGTAAGCGTTTCGGGTGTGTTTAATCCGAAAGTTGACTGGAATCTCCAGTTCATTCGCCAAATTGCAAAAGGCAACGAGCCGGTCTTCGTTGTACGGAGAGTGTTGACTATCGACGGCGACAAAATCGTAGCCGCCTTCTTCGACTCTGGCGACGAGTGCATCGCGAGATGTCGCCATTGAGACGTTAGCACCGTAGACGTGTTCTCCATTGTGAATCCGCTGTTTTAAATTGGCTGCTGACATATCGATCCTCGCTCTTGTTATGTGCGGTACGCGCGTAATTGCGGCATCTCTAAAGTATAAATAGCATCGCGAGATGCTATTCTGAAACCGAGGTAGGCGTTGCGATCACGACTAAATCTCTATAATTATACCGTAAAAATTGTTTTCTGTCAACGGATATGTGGTTTGTAGACAGTGCCATTCAATTTTAAGAAATTATTTTTAAGAAATTATTGGATTGGACATCTTTTTTGCGGGATCTGGTGCGAAATGCTGCGACAGGCTGCGATAGGCTGCGAAAATTTCTGCGGTTTGTTTTAAGCGTAACATACATGAAGTGTTAACACTTGCGAAAAAGACAACACCAAACACCAAAAACCTACAATTGAATGACCCCGCGTTTGTAGAGGACAATCAGCAGTTGGAAACCTTCAGTGTGGGTCGCGAGATTTGGACCTTGGAAAGGATATTGGTTTCAGTGAAAACCGGTATCTACGGTTCGCTGGGTAGATAGATAACATCGGGGGGTACAACAATTTTTCTGGGACTATTTGGTGGCTGATAAAACCATTGTAGCGCGATACGATATCGGGGCCCTTGGAAATAGTGAATTTCAACAGGGTGAATACCTATGTCAAGTTTTATGCTGCCCTGTTTACTGACTGTTCCATGAATTCCGTCGTTATCTATTACGAGTTTTCCATTAATATAGAGTTGTGAACCGTCGTCTGAGCTAAGCGTAAAGGTGTATATTCCAGGTGTATCGGTCTTCAATTCTGCACGAAAGCGAATCGCGAAATTCTCAGAGACAGGCGGCATGTCTGGCATCGGGAATCCGATAGTGTAGTACCGTGTGGCGACATTTAAATTTGCTGTAATAAAAGTATTGACAGGGAGTAGAGAATCAAAATTGGGCATTCGGGAGATAGGGTGACCGAACACGAACACCTCTCCGATGAATCCGTGTCCTGGCATCGCTCCTGTATCGAAAATTCCAAGACCTTTTCTAATATCATTACCCAAAATTCCAAAACCCCTTCTAATATCATTACCTGATCCGATATTGGAAACTGGGCTGTGTGCATCTATTTGCGGCAGATCGGTGTACGTAACGATGTCGGTAACGGCATCAGCACGAATCAGTGCTTTAGGCACACTTGCCTGTACGGTATAAGTCAACGGAGTAGGCGAAACCTCTGATGCTTCAGCATTTGCGATCTGTCGGTTTGGACGGACGTGCCGGTGCAAAATCCGCCGCCTGATCTGCTTTTCACGGACAGTTTCCAATATCTCCGCAGATATATGCTCCTTCTCCGTATCAAAGTGATGGGCAAGGAACACAGAAACAACGAACATCAAAGCGATATGTACGCAAAGTGATAGTAATAATGCACGACTTGTATGTTTTTGTATTCTCATGTCTTCGATCCTTTACTATAATAATCCAAATTGCTACTAACAAATTTTGGGGGTTTCAATAGTTTATATTAAGTAAGATGTCCAAAATGACTTTAATGTTCAAAAAAAATCAAATGTAACACAACCTAAGGGTGTGTACATATTTTCTCAATTGTCGTCCGAATGTAGGTTGCAGGTGTATAGCATAGAAATTTCATTTATAGTGCCAAAAAGTCCTGAAAATGTTACACCAGTGTAACATTTGGTCTAAACGGTTTATCGTGCTAAACCCTGTAATGGTAAGGGTTTACGGGTATTTTTTCTTTGGGTCTCTTTTGTGAAAAAAAATAATTTGTTGGAAAGTGTAACATTTGATTTAGAGTTGGGTTGTTAGGAAGATGCGGGATAGACGTTTATCCAAACACATATACGCACAAAAGGTATAATATATATTTATTAAGTATAACATATTTGGATAGACGTTGCAAATTTTTTCACATTTTTTCGGAATTTTAGGGAAGTCGAACGGCAGGTGCGGATTTTAACCGCGGAGGAGTTGCATCTGTCGGTTATCAAAATGGCGTTCCGATTTTTGGGTGGGACGGATGCGCCATGCGTCTGGTAAACGGACGAAGGTGTTTATGCTATCGGGGTTCTCGAAGTATGCGTCGTCGAGTTGCCAGAATTGGAGGCGTGGGTAGTTTTTCTGATTGTGCTCGAAGCTGCCCATATTCTGTGCCTCCTGCTGCATTCTTGCGCTAACGGGTTCGATGGTGATAAAGATGCCGACCTCTGCATTGTGCTGATCCATCACGTGGCAGAAGGCACGCACTTGCGTAATAGTCGGCTTACCGGTCTTGACCTCAGCGAGGATACGAGTGTTTGTCTCTTTCATCTGCTGTGGATTCCAGAGCGTCACATGTCCAATACCGTCGAGTCCACCGTCGCCGACATCTTTCGTCGGTCTCAGTCCGAGTCGTGTTACTGCCCAATTGGAGAAGTCGTGGTATTTACGTTTGTCTCCCTCTTTCAAAAGTCTGCGGACTTCTTGCATGTTCGTCGGGTAGCCTTCGATCTGGTAGTCTATTGAAGGTTCCAATCCGTGTCGGTCTGATAGGCGTTGCCGCATCGGGTCGAGTGCGAGGATGGTGATGTCTATACCCATCCACTGGCGTTTGAGGGTATGCGCTGCATCAATCGTGGTGCCGCAGCCGCAGAAGGGATCGAGAACGATGTCGCCTTCGTTGCTGGAGGCGGTTATCAGGCGTTCGTAAAGGGCAAGCGGTTTCTGTGTCGGGTAGCCGAGACGTTCCTTAGACTTGCTTGTGAGAGGGTTTATGTCTGTAATAATATCATGTACTCTATTCCCCTTTGATGTAGACAAATACCGTTTGAACCTTGGAACGTTTCCCTTCGGGGGCCAATAAACCAACCCGTTCGCGTCCAAGGCATCTAATCTTTCGTGAACTGAGAGGGATTCATAGCTTTTAGGTGGTTCAACACCTTTGGGCCACGCTTCTCTGCGCGGTGTGCTCCAGTGTCTACCTACATCACTCGGATTTATATCTCGCCACGGCTGACCGGATTCGCCGTGTCTAATTCCAGGTGCATTCAGCGAAGCGATCTGGTAAGGTCCTTTTTCATCCTTATGGCGATAAAATTTCCTTATGTACTCCGGATCGTGCGCTGTATAGATGGGATTCCACACCCTTTTGCTGCTTTTGCTATAGAATAAAATTGTGTCATGAACTCTGCCATACTGCTTGCCGTCGTTATGGGCATTCGTGCGTTGCCAGATGATTTCGTTCCTGAAATTGTCTACGCCAAAGATAGCATCCATCACGCCTTTGAGGTAGTGGCTCGCGGTCGGGTCGCAGTGGAGATAGATGCTGCCGGTGGGTGTGAGGACTCGGTGCATCTCGACGAGTCGGGGGCCCATGAAGGCGAGATAGGCACGCATCGCGCCACTATTGCCAGAGACAGCGTTCTGTAGCACTAAGTCATACCCCTTGAGGCAATTGTCGAGTGCTTTGTAGGTATCGCTGGTGTAGGCGCGGTGTTCGATGTCGGCGCGAGCGTCTTGTGCGGCGGTGTCCCACGTCCAAGTATCGGTAAACGCTTTCTTCTGTGCCAGGGAGTCACCGATGAAGGCGTTGTAATCACGTCCGGAGTTGAAGGGTGGATCGGTGCAGATCAGGGGGACGCGTGCGTCGTCGAGTTCGCGTAGGATTTCGAGGTTGTCGCCGAAGTAGAGTTTGTTCATGATTGGTTGTCGGTTGTCAGTTGTCGCTATCAGGTGATCGCTCCTATCATCAGGCGCGCATTATTAATTTCTCTTATAGCAGACATATTTATACGGTTTCCAAACCCAATTACTGTTTTTGTTAGGGTCCCTTGATGGAAAATACAGAAACTCACTGTCGCTGTCCTGTGGAAACATGGGAACGTTTTTATTATATGTTTGAAAATCTTCGCATGTGGAAGTTATATCAATGATCTCTCCTGTAAAGTTGCCTTGCATATCAAATTTCGCGAGGAAGTTGTCTGCGGGATGAATATCACAAGCCTCCAGATAGTTGGGGATAAAGTCCCACACCACATTTGCCCAAATACCACCAACACCGTCATATTCCAAAAAGTTAACAAAAACAGCGTATGCAAGTTGTGCAGAAAGATCGTTACGGGTATCGAATATGTCTATGTGAAACGCGCCTGCTCCTTTTGGCGGCTCCCCTGCTATCTGCCAATCAAACTGGTAGCCGTGATTTATCGTAATATCGTGTTCAGGTGTATATTCCCCAATATCAAGATCGTATGCATACAATCTATCCTTCCGGTTATTATCCCAGTGTTCTTGTGTCACAAACCCTGGCTGTCTACGCATATAGAGAATGTTCCCAATTACAAACTCTGCTCGTACACTTCTTTCCAGGCTCCAATCGCCAGAACCGTCTATCCATGTCCATTCAAAAGTGTCAAGATTTAATTTGACTATATGCGACGCACCAAAGAAACTGTCATAAACGCTGTACAAATCTGTGTGTCTTATAATTTGTATTATTAAGTGATTATCATAGACACCGAAGACGTTTACAGGTACATATCGCCTGGGGAATACTCCATTGCCCCTTGGAAAATCTATCGCTCTGTGTGAGATGTATTTGCCGTTTCTATCGCAAAACACAATACCGCCACCATTGACTGTGCGCTTGTTGCCTGGGTAGTCGTATTCACTATAAGTGTAATATATCCTGTCGCCGTAAAATAAACTGCTACTGTAAGAACCTATTTTAAATAGAATATCCTCGGGTATATCAACGGTAAAATCTCCAGCGGGGTAGCGTGAGTATGCGCTTGGCAGATTGTCGGGGTTAATATAAAGCGTACCTTTATCCGCGTCAGTGAGTAAAACATCATCTAAAATTAAATCCGAACTATCGCAGCCAATCATTACTATACTCAAAACTAAAGCAAAAAATAAATTTCTAAACATTTTTAACCTCGTGATTAGTGGTCGGT
>VYCT01000365.1 GCA_009843785.1 Candidatus Poribacteria bacterium
ATAATGCTGACTTGCCAGACCCATTCGGACCTACTATGAATAATTGGTCACCATTTTTTAGGGTTAGATTTATGGGATGATTTGATATCCTTGGGATGCTCTCGTCTATTTGCGGCATTAGAAATTCTTTTGCTCCTATTCTTGAGTTTGGTATTTGGCATTTTTTTACAATTCCAATCTCTTTGGAATGAGAACGTAGCATTTTCTGAATCGCGGATTTTCATAAATGAATGAATGACCCGGATTTCATAGCATCCGCCTTACCTATAATGTCGGATAACACAAATTCAAAAATCCGCAAAATCTGTGCAATCGGCGATTTAGATCTTCTATTGTATTGCTGCCTCTACGATGCGGATTGTTTGAGGTTAATGATAACATTTCCGGCGAATAGGGTCAATCGAGTCGTTTAGAGAAAAAGTTAGGGAGTAACTGTAGCCAGTTACTCCCTAACTTTGTAAACACAAATCTCTATTTATCGGCGGATTGAGCAGATTCCTGGCTTGAAGTGGAGGAGTCTGTATTAGAGTCCGAACCAGTGTTAGACTGCGGTGCCTCAGAACCTGTATTGGTGTTAGGTTGAGGTGCTTCGGATCCTATGCTGGTATTGGGGGGGAGCTCCGGTAGTATCTCCACTTTTGGAGCCCCCTTATCTTCAATGCTATCTTGAGGAACTATCTTTGTTTCTGGAATTTGCTCTTGTAAAGGTGTAACTTGAGTTTTTTTCGTTGGCATAATCATACCTCCTGCCTCTGTTTGAATGAATATGATTGTAAAAAGAATGGCAACTATAAAGGACAGATGAGAAAAATAGACCAGTCCGGTCGTTATCCAAAACAATCTACCTACCTGTTGTTCAAGCTTGGTGTCCTGCTTGTCCTTAAGTTCGTTCCGAATTTGTGCGAACTGCTTTTTTATTCCCCACTGACTGGTGTGATACGAGAATAATATAGTCGAAATCGCGGCGGCAAATGCCCCCCAAGACCAGTATAGCAAATCTAAATCGGTTGCTTTATCTATTTCCACTACCTCTTTCATGAACGCCATTGATAATGCCAAGCCTGCTGTTGATAACGACAGAATAGCTCTGCCAAAATTTTCGGAATTTGATAGTTGGCGTCTGGACAGCTCATCCCATGCTTTATAGAGTTGTGCCTTACGTTCTTCAGTCATTACCCTCTTTCCTCAAGGTTAATTATACCAACTTTCTGGCAAGTTGTCAAGGAGATTTTCAGGCAAAAGTCAACATTTGCAGCAGAGAATTATCCACTAATGATACCGTAAATAGTAACCACGTTTTGAATCAAATCATCGAATGTCAATAAGGTTTTAGGAATTTCACACCAACTCAACCTACAACCTCCCCTTTAGACTTCTCGCCTTCCGCAGTCGAGATTCTGCCAAATTGACAACTGCCTCATACACACCATCCCGTTCACCTTGCGTGAGACCAAGGGCATCAAAAATGATAGCATCAAGCGCGTAACGGTCAGATTGGTGGATTTCATCAAAGATTGACAAAACGGGCCTCTGTTTCATTGGCTCAAAGGCTTGGTGCAGACTCTCACCGCTTTGGGCATCAATCCAGTCAGGTGATATGAAATCAAAACTTAGAATGTCAGGACCATAGGTAGTTAGCAATCCGTCTCCCAAGTTGACTCTTCCATATATTTCGGAAACAAGAACCCCTAAAGTGGAATTTGCAACTGCGTTTGCAGATTGAATTGTGTTTCGATTATGAAGAGTTGCAGTAAAAACGACATCACCAGCTAATAAGGATGGCTTCTCGTTAATCGGGGTCCAATTCCTTTTATCACGGAATCTCAAAATGAGCCAATCAAACGCGGGCTGTTTCCCCAAATCCCACCAGCGCACTCGTCCTCTGCAGCTCGGCCGCTGATGATACCCTTGTGATTCGCCCCATTCAATATAGTCCAATGCAGCTGTCCCCGCCAACGCCGATTTGTCCGCATGGCACATAAACAACTTAAACTGCAACTGACTTAGGTCTACACGGATGCTTTTGCATTCACGCGGACTTTTGATGACAGGTTTCAGAAATTCCGACTCAATGCTCCATTCACGAATCCTTTCATCGTCAAGATAAAAGAATTCATTGGCACCTGTTGTGAAACCACGTCGCACCTCTGCAACGTCTCCGAGGCGTACGAGTTTATCTTTCCCTTTCTCCAGAAGTGTCCAATAGATGTCAGGGGCGCGGAGGTATTTCCCGCCCCACTTGTCGCCTGCGTACTTGTTCTCACGTGTGCCTGCTTGTGTCAACTCAGTATACGTGCGCGTCCGATCCCGACGGTTCGCTATATCTGGATCGCCGATGAAGGTTTTGAAGGTGAGAAAACAGATACAAGAATCGGCATCGGGGGTGCCGTTTTGGAGAATACTTACAATCGTGTTGATGTCGGCACTCTCAAACTCGCGTTCCGCTTCGCTGTGGCAAATAACCGCACCTGCGGTGTTGTCTAACAGATACTTCTGTAACGGCGCGCCGTAGTTGACATCCAACCAACTGTTGGAGCAGATAAAAGTATGGACACCACTTGCATTCAGCAGTTGCAGTCCACGTTCATAGAAATAGACGTAGAGGTCTGCGGCACCCGTGTAACAGGTGTATCGTTTTTTCAATGTGGGTTTGAGCCCCTTGATTTTCTCTTGACGGACATACGGCGGGTTTCCAATCACAACATCAAATCCCTCTGTGATACCGAACATCCACTCGGCATCAAAGAAATCGGCAACCGCATTTTGGTTGTACGGGTCCCAGTTGGCGATTTTTTCTGTTGTCTCGCTGGGGAAACCACCACTCTCGAGCAATTGACCGATTTCGACACGGATTTGCTGATCCAAGTTGCGATACTTCTCTTTTGTTCTTGGAGTGCGGGCGGTGAAGTGTTTCCTGCGGACCTCGCTCAACGCTGTCTCCTTGCGGTCAATTTCTGGATTGCGCAGCGTTTGTTGCACCGGTTTCTCCACACTGATGAGCGTGTTTCCTGACACAAATTTGGTTTCTAAATTCGGCAATGGACGCACGCCTCTATTCTCTTGTGCATCGTCAATTCGCTGGTCCACGACAAGCGAAATAAAGAACCGGAGTTTGGCGATCTGCACAGCAACAGGTTGGATATCCACACCGTAGATGCAGTTCTCTATGAGGTAGAGTTTCCTACCGTAATCAAGTTCGTTCCGTTCAAACGCTTCATTGATATTATCAATTTCTGTTTCAAGGTCTCGGATCGTATTTTCACGAACCGTGCTGTCATCAATTTTTTCTGCCATGTTGATGAGGTTTTCGACTTTGGCGATTTGCCGTTGTCTCCACTGGTCGTTGCGCGGGTCCAATTTTCCGAGAATGAAAACCAGTTTGTGTAAAATACCCATTGGGAAGGCACCGGAACCACAGGCGGGGTCAAGTATCTTGAGCGTATCAATCGCTTTTATCAACTGTTCAGTTCCGTCTGCATCAAATTGGTGTGGCTCCTCCTTGTAGGCAATGAGATGGCGGAGTTTCTTTTCAATGTCAGACTTCTGTTTATCAGTCAACGTTGTTGCTTGCGGGTCAAGTTGGGTTTGCACCGGATCTGATTGCCCTTTGATATCCAGTTGTGAAGGAGGGTTTGTAGCGACAAAGGTGCTTCCGGATTCGTAATAGGTAACCAGTTCGCTTTTCAGGTGCGCAATGAGTGACTCATCAACCATGTAGTTGACGATCTCGCGAGGGGTATAGAAAGAACCTGTCTGCTTCCGTGCGGTTGCACCGGTTTCAGGGTTGTAGGCAGCGAGCAGGTTTTCAAAGACCTTTCCGAGCAGTTCGGGGTCAAGTGCGACTTCTTCCTCAATGGGGGTGTTTTCGGTAATCGTGAATTTGTAACGGCGGAGAATCTCAATTAGCCCGCGGACCTTGTAACGCTTCCCTTTCGTATCGTAGACTTTGTTGAGATCAACCTCCATTTCCTCGGCAAAGAATAGAAAATTGGGAACGGACAACTGGTTATCCGCACGGTCAGAAAAGCCGTCAATCCGTAGAATCTTCTTGGGATTGTCCTTGTCTTTTTTATCCAAGCACTCAAAGAGACCACCATTCAAAAACGGAATTGTTTCAAAGTGTCGCAGTGCCTCATCTGAATTAGCGAAATACGCTTCATAGCGATAGAGCGACGTGATATTGTAGTGCTGCCGTCCCTTACCGCGAAATTTACGGTTATCGGATTTCTGGGGTGTGTTCATCTCCTGATTAAGGGTGGCAAAGAAGAGGTTTTGGAGAATCGCTTTATAGTAGGTGCTCTCCTGCGGGTCGGTGCTAATAAGGATATTTTCTATCTCTCTCGGATTAAAGAAGATGTCGGGGACTAATTTTTTCTCCTTAATGAACCAGACGAAAATCAGTCGCGTAATTAAACGGATGATACTGGTAGCGTTGCGGATATCTACGTTTTCGCCCGCGTCCTCTGGGAACGTTACATTATCCACTGCCCAAAAGTACCAGTTGGAGAGTTCGCGATAGAACCGTTTGTTAAGCTCTTGGATATCCAGCGTTTTTGCCCAGGCGCGGTGGAGTTCAACAAAGTTACTGAAACCGTGCACTCTAAACAACTCATTGCGCGATAGGTCAAACAGAATTTTAATGTGGGCTGGATGGGGATCATGGGAATCGATGTCTTTAATCAGCGTTACCTTTTCAAGAACGTCTTTTGACTCATCCCGCTTGTGTAAACGCCGATTGATGACCGCAAGAGTCAAGGTTTGACCGTGTTGAAAGAGTATCATCGCGGGCATCGGCATTAGTTTGTTGATTTCCCGGGTAATATTGGACAGTTGCGTACGGGTGTAACTGCTTTCTCGTAATTTCAGGGCAAAGAAAACATACGATTCAATAATGGTGTTATCAAGCTGCTTATTATTAAAAGCGATTCGCATCTGACCGCTGCCAGAGATTTCTTGTTCCGTGAGTTGAAACAGGAAATCAATAGACTCCCAGTCATCTACCATTGCTCGTTCCGAGTTCAGTTTTCCAAACTCGTCGAAATATGAAATAAATTCCTCAGCGAGACTGGATTCAAAATCCATCGTAATTTCGCTCTCGTAGCCGAGTGTGTTAAGCAGGTTTTCAGCGTTCATTGCCAGGGCCCCGCGCTGAAAATCCTTCAGTGCCTGTTCTATGTTTTGTTGTGTATGTAGTTCGTTCATTGAATCACCAGCCATGTAATCAGTTCAAAATCAGTCACATTGCGTACCTGTTTTTCGGGCTTCACCAAAGTACCCCCACGACCCGATAGGAGTTTGCTGACAGCACGTTTCCGATAGGTGTGAGTGAGAGAATTCACCGCTTTCTGAAGCAGATCGTTATACTGTGTCATATTTGTGCCGTTGTCTGTCTGCTCGTCAAATAAGTTACAGAGTTCATCATGAGGCTTTTTGACTCCTGCACACAACAGACGGTACATCTCAAGTATCTGTTTGGGTTGTGCAAAAGTAAATCGGACCTCACCATCCTCTCGAATGTAGACGAGGAAATAAGGCTGCAGCGGGTTTATCTCCTCATTGCCAGTCGAATCACCTTTTTGTTGAAGACAGAAAACAACGCCTCTGGTAATCATTTGGTACTTCGGATCCGGGGGGACAACGGCATAGAGTCCGAACGGGGCATCTTCAAGGGTTTTCCGCTCGCTCTCAATATAGTTCATTAAATCGATACGGAAATCGTCAAGGGTAAATTCGTTGAGGGCGACACTTTCATTGAAATCTTCGAGGTCTAAGACTTCATCTCTCAACTTTAGCAACTGCTGATCGCGGTATTTGAGGTCATCCGCAAGTACATCCTGAATTTCCTCGGGTTCTAAGAGGTTATCTCCTTGTGTTGCTGTTATATCTACCAATGCCATTCGTGCCTCAACCCGATTTTTCAGTTTGATGTAACGGTTCAGGTCAGGTGTCGGCCAGAAATTGACGAGCTGGACGCTGTCATTGATATTCCCAATGCGGTCAATCCGTCCAAAGCGTTGAATGATGCGCACCGGATTCCAGTGGATATCGTAGTTAATGAGATAATCACAGTCTTGTAGGTTTTGTCCCTCCGAGATACAATCCGTGCCGATGAGCAGGTCTATCTCCTCATCCTGCGGCATAGATTCCATCAGGTGACGCTTTTTAGAATTCGGCGAAAAATTTGTTAAGATATTGCTGAATTCAGTCTTGCCGAAACTCGTCTTATTTCCCTCTGTGCCTCCCGATACCATAGCGATATGGATACCGAGTTCTTCAGTTGCCCATTGTTCTAATCCTTTGTAAAGGTAGGCAGCTGTATCCGCAAAGGCGGTAAATATCAGTACCTTACGATTTGGTTGTCCCCTTTTGTCTTTTGTAGGTTGTTTAACCTTTTTAGCAATAAGTTTCTTGAGTTTCGCGAGCTTGGCATCGCGGTCAACGGTAACATCCTTAGCATAAAGACGCGGTAACTCAAGTTGTTCGCGATCGCGTTGTAAATCTTCCAACCACCTTTCCGTATCAAGATGTGCCATTTTGAAAATTAATTTTTTTCCGACCTGCATCGCCTCTTGTAACTCTTCATCTTCAAATGCCTCAATATCTACCTCTTCCAAATCCATATCCGGGTTTTCGTCACGAAATGCCTGGAACCGTTTAATCCGTTTTTCTAATCGCTCAATTTTTTCAATCGTCCGGTCCATCGTAATTCCGAAGGAGTGGACAGAACTTTCCAACCGTTTAAGAAAATTCACCTTCATCATACCGATCAGATAGTGTTCCCGGTCGCTTTGCGTAAATTGCCCAATCTGTCGTCCTGCATCATATTTGGAGACATACTCAGGTAAAACATACCTTGAGGGATTAAACAGAGAGAGTTGATATTCGGAGATTTCCCCATTGAGTTCATCGTAGGACATAAATTGACCCTTCAGGTCAATGTCGGTATAGATAGGAATCGGCTTTTTCCGTTCCGGGAATCCCCCGAGTTTTTTCAGTGAGGCTGGATAATATTTTTCGATGTGTTTTCGCGAACGGGCGATCGTCAACTCATCAAGGAGTTTGAAAAAGGCGGAGCTGAGCCGTTCAAGTAGGTCACGCGTCTGGCGGTTGTCCTGCTTTGCCCAGTCGGTAAAAGTGCGTTGTGCATCTGCAAGCGTCTTTTTTAAACTTTCGATACCAAACGGCTCACCAGCGAAAGCGTCATCTCTGCCTTCGGTGAGGAAATAGATTTGATTCCGTAGGTCCTTCAGATTGTTGTTAACAGGTGTGGCGGAGAGTAACAGCACTTTGGTTTTGATACCGGTCTGGATAATATCTTCCATTAAACGTTGATAGCGACTCTTGCGAATTAGGTTGCCCTCTTCGTCTTTCTTGCCCGGTGTGTTATTGCGGAAATTATGCGATTCATCAATGACAACCAGATCGTAGTTACCCCAGTTGATAGTTTCAAGATCAATGTCGCCTGACTTCCCACTATCGCGACTCAGATCGGTGTGCGAAAAAACTGTATACCTAAATTTGTCATCGAAGAACAGATTCAGATCGCTGTTATTGTCTGCGCGGTAATCTGTCCAATTCTCACGCAATTTTTTCGGGCATAACACAAGCACACTGTTGTTTCGCAATTCAAAGTATTTGATTATTGCCAGTGCTTCAAAGGTTTTACCTAAACCGACACTATCCGCAATGATGCACCCGTTGTGTTGCTGAATTTTGTTTATCGCGCCCTTTACTGCGTCCTTCTGAAACTCATATAGGGTGTTCCAGATAACTGTATCAACGAGTTGGACATCCTCAGCGAGCAATCCGCTTTTTTCTTGCTCGCCTAAGAACCGTTCAAAGATATGATACAGCGTTTTATAGTAGATAAACTCTGGGGTGTTGTTCTGATAGAGTTGCTCAAGGTATAACAGCACGTCGTCTCTGACATCTTCGACCAATTCTTTGTCGTTCCACATTTCATCGAACCATGTCTTTAGGTCGGTGCGATCTCGGTTGCTATCCACCTCCAGATTAAGTTCAATGTTATTCTCTGTTGAACTCATTCCGAGTCCGCGCACGGTAAAATTGGAACTCCCGACGATAGCATCTTCCACACCATTATTAGCAATGTGATACATTTTTGCATGCATCAAATTAGATTTCCGAATCGACTGGATTTTCACTTTTTCGCGAATCCATGCAGCACACTCTTTGGCAACCCAATTTTGTTTCAGGCGGTCATCGAATTTCAAACCTTCGTCTTCGCCCTCAATTTTGTAGGCTTTCTTATCTGTCTTTTCTGGATCAAGGCTTTTTATAAAACGGGGTTCACCAAACAGGAATCGGAGCTCTTTGATTTCTGTGAGTGATTCTTTGAGGGCTTGAAAAGCGTGGATCGTGAAGTAGGCGGAAACAATGGAGAGGGAGGAACCTTCTTCAATTTTGGACTTTAGGAAATCACCAACACTTCCGTGTTTATGATTGTCTCGGATATTGGATTTGGGATTTGACATAGTTAACCCGATTCTGGACGTTTTCTCCTATGATTCAAGATTTGAGGATTCCATCTAATAATAATTAAGAGCGGCTCATAAATCATTACGACTGCAAGAACAAGAGATACGATTGGGTGTAAAGCACTCGTTGGATGTATGTTACTGAGATGTTAATTAT
>VYCT01000164.1 GCA_009843785.1 Candidatus Poribacteria bacterium
GCATTACAATTGTGGAACCGAGTGGCAAAATAGTTGGACCCGCCGTATCCGAATTCCGGGAAGTACTTGCGTCACAGATAGAGGCTTCCGATGCGCCCCGCATCCTTATCAATTTCGAGCACGTCAATATGATGGACAGTTCTGGACTCGGGACCCTTGTGGAGGCACGTACGCGTGCGTCACGAAAGGAGGGTCGTATTGGGGTCGTTAATGTCGGCAAACACATTAGAAACCTGATAGTCCTGAGCCGAATCGTGAGTCTCTTTGAACATTTTGACAGCGAGGCTGATGGGATTTCAGGACTATCCACCTAAAGTCCACGGTTCAGTGAAACCTTAAGAGGGGATGGTCAAACCCTCCTCTCTTTTTTCTATAATACGCGACACCCACTGAACGCCTATAACTGAAAACCACATAAAAAACGAACTTTTTCTGGACAGTATGCGACTAAAGTAAACGAATACAGAAATTAAACGTTGAAAAATTCAAAAGAGAAGACGATTCATATTTCAAAATAACCATCAAAAAAAAGGAAAAAATCATGACTACTAAAATTCGCCAGCAAAACGGCATCGCAATTTTGGAACCCAACGGAAAAATAATCGGACCCGCAGCATCGGAATTATGGGACGCTATCTCGCCGCAGATAGCGGCAGCCGATACACCCCGCATCCTCATCAATTTTGAGAAGGTCAATAGAGTCGACAGTTCAGGGCTCGGTGCCCTCATGATCGCACGTGCCGCTGTCGCACGAAAGAAAGGTCGTGTTGGGGTCATCAATGTCAGCAAACACATCAACAACCTGATAGTTCTGAGCCGACTCGCGAGCCTCTTCGAAAGATTCGACAGCGAGGCTGCCGCGGTTTCTGCATTATCCGCTTAAAACTCAAAATTCTGGACATTATTATAAGGGAGTGGTTTTACCACTCCCTTTTTGTTTTGCACAGGTCCGTAGTTATTGATTCTCTGGTCTCCTTTGTATGAGACGTTCAAAGTGCGTTGCGACCTCTGGATCCGACTTCTTGAGTCTCCGAAGTCCTTCTTCAGGTCCATAACGATTCAAGGTTTGCATCGCGGTGTTAAAACGCTGTGGAGAAAAACGTTCACGAAGGTCTTTTTCAAATTCGACGATAGTCGGCAGTTTTAAGGCTTCTGGGAATGACTGTTCAAGCAGCTTAAGGAATTCAGTCTCAAGTTCGGCATCACTTTTGATGAGGTTCTCTATACCTACTAAAGTTTGGACAATTTCGTTCAGATTTGGACATGATTTTCAAAGCATCTCTGATTTTTCTGAAAGTTCGTTACACAAACGCAACTCATAGAAAATAAACCTGATCGCACCAATGGCCAGTCCCGTAGGGACGATATGTCTATAGAAACGGCATACCTACCATCTCCTAAGCCCCGTAGGGGCGATATGTGCACCGTCTTAAAACTGTCTAAATTATACTATTTTTAATTCATTGATATTTCTAAAAACATTGTTTGGATCAATAGTTATGGGTGTGCTTGACACGCTCTAAGGCAACACATTTAGTAGTGTGACAATAACTCTGATAAATGTCAGTCTGAATATATGTAATAGAACAGCATAGTGTCGGATTCAACACGATCCTTCCAACCTGCGGTGAAGCCGTGTTGGTATTCAAGAGGGTCGTCCTGAATTTTCTTTAACGCATCGTTAGGGAGTTCTGATGGTGTATAGAAAAGTTCGCCTCTCATCCCGGCAGCCACCGCTTCAGCGGAATTGGCTGCTGCTTCAAAACCGTTCTGATAACCCACTTTGTAGTCTTCTGAGCGGCCTTCTGTTGGGTCTTCTGGAAGCAGTTCTACTCCACACCCTGAAAGGAGTGCAAAGGCTAAAATGCAAGAGAGTATAGCCCATTTTCTTTTCATAATTCACCTCCAATGTGTCTGTAGCATAAACTGTTAGTTTGTATATTACCGTAGCCTTTTCAGAAATGGTATTCTGAAACATCAATTGTTTTCGTTTTCAAGCGAGATGTGAAATATCCCGCGTTGTTGTGTCGCAACATAAAGCCTATCTTGATCAATAACAAGTGAGAGCACTCTACCCGGAACTCCCGAAGAAACCTGTTCACAACCGCCATTAACATTCAAACGATAGACACCTCTATCACTCGCACCATAGACTGTGATAGCGTCTACAGCAAATTTGTCTATGACAATTTTATCGGTGACCGCGCGCCAATGTGTCCCAGTTTGGGATGCCAAGACCCCTTTGTCCGTTGCAACGTAAACCGTTGGACCCGCAAAGACGATCTCCTTGAAATAGGTTAGCGAAAGTGGAAGGTTTGGTGTAACGTCCCTCCAACTGTTTCCACCATCAAACGATTGGAATAACTTGCCATCTTGTCTACCCACGTAAACAGTTTCTCCTGAAACGGCTAGTTTGAATCCATTTTTCACACCTGCGTCAAACCGGTCGTCTGTACCTACCAACCCCGTGTCTTTCCATGCCAAATCGCCGAGTTTCCATTTGAAGAGCCGATTCTTGTATTCCGCGTAAAATGTCTCACCACCGATTGCAAACGCTCCAACCATGCTACGTTCTCTACGACGCGATATGTCTGTCGAACTGTCACCTTTTATAGGATTTTCAGATAAATAAATCCGTTTTGATGCAGCAAACTGGACATTTATTTCAAAAGTGGGTACGCCTTGAATTGGAACTAACACATTATCATCGGATAAACGGAAAATAGATAGTTTGTTTTTTTCAGCAGCTGTAACCGTATAGAGAACGTTGCCAGCAACCACTAATTCTGAATTAAAATGAAAATTACCGTGAGGTGTTTTATTTTTTTTCAGATCAAGTTCTCCGTCGTCGGAATCAATCCGAATGGTTATCCACGATTCGCCACCATCAATTGACTGAACGACATCCGTACCGGTATGTACATAAAGCCTGTTATTGAAAGCAGCCAAGCCTCTTATCCGTGTGCCTATCATCCCATCCATAAATAGATGCCACGATTCACCGGCATCAATTGTTCGATGAATGCCAAGTGATCCAACTTTGTAAAACGTGTGCGCGTCCACTGCTACAACAGGAAAAAGGCTCAGTTCTAACAAATTACTATCAAACCCAAGGTTTGCCCAAGTTTGCCCTCTATCTCTTGAGCGGAATCTGTTAGCACCGAATACTAAAAGTGTTTCATCCATAGCCGAAAGTCTTATGCCGGTTGGCATTCTCAAAAACCGGGATCCGTTTGTCGGCGTTATATCAATCCATGACACCCCTAAGTCAGTCGAGTGGAAAATTCTGCTTGAACTTGGGTTGTTAACGTGTACGACTCCGTCTACACTCCTTAACCCTGATTTAAGGTCTTTCGAGGTAAAAACGTTGGCACCCATCCCAACATAGAGATTTTCTTCAAACACTGTCAAAGTCTGAACAGCTTTGGACCTATCCACCGGTAATCGCTCCCATACACCTGAATTGAGACGGTAAAGACCTTTGTCGGTACCAGCAAACACCGTGCCTTCAATCGCAGCTACTGCGGAAATCGTTCTATTTACCAATCCATCATTGAGAAGGATCCACTCTTTTTTAGCATCTGCGTACCGGAGTACGCCCTTGTTTTCAAGAGCGATATACATCGTAAAACCTGTTTGCAAACCGGATCCTTGTACTTCATTCGTGACAATGAATCCAATAGCATCTCCAACAGGACGCGGGCAAAACGTGTTCCATGTCTCGCCGCTATCGCTTGAAGCCAATATCTCATCCCCAGAAACGATATAGATCGTATCCGCATGTTCTGCCATAAGGGTTCGCAATGTTCTGATCGGAACACCAATATCAACAGGCATCCACACAGTCGTATTCGCTGCTAATCTGTAGACACCTGTCACCGGTGAAAAAGCGTAGAGCGTCCCCTCAGATGTAGCAAATATATCAGATACAGGACCCCCTTGCGGTCCCGTTACTTGCGTCCACTGTGTTCCAGCAGATCTCAGTAAGTCCTGAGATACATTAGACCCCAGAACTGACTCAGAAATCTGTCCACCAGCACCGGTGTTTCTTCCGGTAGTGACAACACGCCTTACGTGATTGTGTACAGTCGGTTTGATATTGATATCACGGACAACAGGGGCATCAATAATTTCAACCGTCGGTTCAGATCTCGCCTCAAAACTATACGGCTTCTGAAAGCGGGTGAGGTATTGATTGCTCAAACCTAATAAGAGTAGTGTCACTAAAACTGCAGCTGCACTAAAAGCCGCCCACGGTAGTAACGGTTGCCCAGTCGAAGAAGGTGTTAGTTTCACGTCGGCAACTTGCTGTATGATGTTCTCCGTTATCCCCTTAGATAATTGGACACTTCCGAGCGTCTCTTGAACCAAGAGTTCTTCATCCTGTTGCAAACGCGCTCGCGCCCGCCGAAGTCGGCTTGTAATCGTGTTCACTGATACACCCAAAAAATTACCAATCTCTTTCGCTGTCATTTCACCGAGATAGTAAAGGGTTACGACGGTGCGTTCACTTTCCGGCAGTTTTTCTAAAAGCCTTCTCACAAGCTCATGGCGATACTGTTCCGTCTCTTCTTGGCGTTTCTCCGATACATAATGTGAATAAGACGATTCCTCCACTTCGACCATAGATACATCCTCCAGCGATTCTACCGCTGACTTGTTCTTTTTCAGCCAAGTATTACAAAGTCGGTTTGTAGTGACATAAACCCATCCGGAAAACTGACGCGGGTCTTTTAGTTTCGGGAGATGCTTGTATATCCGCAGGAAAACATCCTGAGTAATTTCTTCAGCAAAATGAAAGTCATCAACCCGTCGCCATGCAAGCGCGTGAACACTCTTTTGATACTTTCGCACCAAAGTAGTGAATGCCTCGTCGTCACCCGACAAAACTCTGCGGATCAGTTGAACATCATCTTCTACCATCGAAATTCACCATCACGAACAAATTTAGCAATGTGTTAATAAAATAATATTATAATAAACAATTGGGCAGGGTAAATGACATTATACATCTAAGCGGAAGAACTTCAGAAACGCCACAGTTGTTAAAACGATTGCGAAAAAACAGAGCAGCAGCACGTCGAACATAGAATACTCCAATGCCTCTTTTAACGAAGATTCTATTAAGTTTGGAGCTGGCGGAATTTTTTCTGCTTCTGATTTAGCAGAAGCTGCGGAAGGATTCATACGAGCCATCGCACGTCTTGTCAAGTGTCCCATCTGGGCAAGGGCATCATCTGAAATATCCTTGAAATAGTCTTGATCCAGTTGATTATAATAACGGTTCCCCATTTGAAAGTATATATCCCGTTTCAGTTTCCCCGTCTGTGCTAAGTTCATAGCAAGGTAGAGTAAAGAAGAGGTCGGTGTGATTCGCGAAAACGTCTCGCCCAGTTGCTCCTGTCGGTTCTGTTCACGCTGATACTCCTGGTCAATCTTGTCCGCTTGGTTCTGGAATTTTTGCCGGTACTCTTCCTCAACAGGTGCTCTGATTCCAGCCAATTTCTCTTGGACCCCCTCTGTCACAGTAAATTGGCCTACACCAAGGGCTTCAAGCATTTTGTTGTTAATTTTTTCCTGCTTTTCTTTCAAGAGATCATTGCGAAGTGCTGCCTTTTCCATATAGACGCTCTGCTCCGTTCGGGTGGGGACGATGACTTTCGCTGTAAGGAATCCAACGCGTGGTAAAATCAACACAGCAAATACCCAGATGCTAAAAGCCACAATGAGTGCTGTCTTAGCATTGTCCAAGTAGGTGGAAATCAGCGTTCCTATCGCGAAAAAAACCGCAATGTAAAGCAACGCGACAAGTGTCAAGCTGACCACCCTCGGAAAAATATCAGGCTCACCCAAGGGAAATCCTTGCCAGACAAGCAGTAACAAACCTAATAAAAACGACACCAAAAACGGAACAACGAACACAAAATAACCACCTATTAGTTTTCCCAACAAGAAACGATCGCGCGGGATCGCATTCGCTAAGGTTAGACGAATCGTCCCTGTCTCTCTTTCCCCAGCGACAGCATCAAACGTAAACAGGAGCGCAAGCAGACTGAAAACAGTGCTAACAATAAAAAGAAAATCGAGATGTCCTAAAGCATAAGAGAGTGGTGCTCGTGTAAGCCCTGTGGTACTTTGCCTTATCCCATTGCGTGTCATTCCGAGATAGGTAGGCAGTGCTTCTTCTAATCCATTTGCGAAGACACTCAATGGTGTCGGTTTGAGGAAAAGTTTGGAAACTTCCTTGTCTGGATCCTGTGCGTCTGGCGGATTCTCTTTGGCTTCAGCACTTGCACGTTTGACCGCTTCCTGATAGTCCACCTGATTTTGGCGGTGATGCCGATAACTAATAAAAAAGGTAAGCGGGATCAGCAAAACACACATCAAAAGCAGCGCGACAAACCGCACACTTAGGATATGGTGCATAATCTCTTTTTGAATGAGCGTCATCAACATTTAACATTCTCCTTTTTACAGACGAGATTCCTAACCATAACTTCGCTCCTAACATCGCCCTCAAAAACCGCACTTACTAACAGTCGCGTTGCCCACTACTTTTTAGACGCAATTAACTTTTCAAGTTTTCGCGAGACGCTTTCTGGATCAAGGTCTACAGACACATCTTTGACAACCAGTTCTGGATTTAAAATCAGCGTTACCAGTTCCTTATCGGATTCCGATGCATCTCTTTTAAAGATCGTTCGTATCTGATCGTTTTTGCCAATCCAGATAGGCATTGAAAGTTGGTATTTATCTTTGAATGCTTCAATTGCTTTTACAGAATCAGAATCGCTGGGACTAATGCCAATCGCTTGCAACTCAGAGGCATTATAATTTTCAAGCAGTTTCTCCAATTGTCTTAACTTCGGTCCATAGGCATCAGAATTGATTAAAAAGATATGTAAGAGGATGAATTTGCCGCGAAATGTCTCTAACTTGACAGATTTCCCTAAAAAATCGGTCAACATAATATCCGGCATGGGTTTATCCAATAGATGTGACAATACCGCCGGGGCTGTGGACGTTGGTGATGCTGACCCCAATTGCTTAAGAAGCGATTGCCCCTCTGGTGATTCAAGAAATGCTTCGCCAAATTGTTCTTTTAGCTGCTCGTGTAAGGTGTTGTCCGACGGGGAAACTTTCAGAATAGTAGTACTTGTGACCTTTGGACCGTTTTTAAGAAGATCCTTTTCCATTTGCTGCCTGACTTCCGGAGGTAAGTCCCCTGACAGTTTAGTGCTTATAGGAACGCTTTGCGTCATCTTTACGGTGCTGTTATTATAGATAACGCGTTGCGGTCCATTCCGATAGATTTTTCCACCGACGCTCAGATTCAGCAAGTGGTGTTCGCATCGAACGACAGCAAGCATATCACCTTCCGCTTCCAACAGAAATCGCTGACCCATCTTCTCAGAGGGACGAATTTCATAGAGATAACTACACGGTAACCTCGGATCCGATGCATCTTCTGTTAAAACACCAGGTTTACCATTCGTTGCGTCCGCAGGGCAAAGGAGCACTTTTTCGTTAAGGTATTCTGGAGAAAGCCCTGAAAGCCATTCTACATCTTCATTCGTATCAGCACGATAATTTTCGCGAGCAAGGTTTATCTGCCTTAAATTCTCTCTGCATTTTTCAATCTCTTTGGAATTTTCAGAAGTATGTTTTTCTCCAAGCGAGGCTAATTCGTGAGGATAGGCATCTGCCAATAGAAATCGGTTTAAACGAACTAATGCCTCTCCACTTTCCGGATTTTGCCTAAGAAGCAGTTGGCTCTGTTCGCTAAGCTCAATATCCACAAAACTTAGGGCATCGTAGAGCGAACCTGCTTCAAGAAGCCGATTCAAATTTGCAATCAATGCTTTCTGCAGATCTGGAGACGGACGACTTATACCATCATATTCTTCTAAAAGTTGCAGTGTCTCAGCAGACAATTGTGCAGCTATATATTGAGATATGACCGCACGCGTGTCTTGGAGTTTCACCGCCAAACTGCCTACATCTTTGATATCCGTTGCTTGAAAAAGGAGTTGACCCGTATCGGCGCGTAGAATACCCTGAATGCCTATAGTTATCAATAAAGTCACAAGCAGAAAGGTTATGATTCGACCAGATAGTAGAGATTGGCGGTCAAAAGCCTTCAATCGTAAAATTATTTTTAGCATACTTAAAATCTCCATGTGCATAGGATGCTTATAGAACCAAAATAAAACCAGCAAGTTTCCACAATTTTCAACTGGATTTCTGCAGTAACACTTCTCAGGAGTGTGTTACCACGTTACACACTGTTTACCCAGACAAGTTGCAACAGACAGGACTCTAAAGAATTTGAATGCCAAGAATCTCGTAGAACCCACATATATCCTACTTTCAATAAGGCGTTTGACGAATAATACCAAAACCAACCAGAAACAGAACGTAAATGTTGGAAATCTTCCAATGTCGAAAACCGGTATATCTCGTGTACAACCCACAACTCAGAATCGGAAAATATAATTCTTTCATGGGTTAAAAACTGAAAATATCAAGACTCATATTTTCTTTAAATTATGTCTTTTAAATAAAGACTGCATTTTTGAGCGAAATTCGTGCAT
>VYCT01000002.1 GCA_009843785.1 Candidatus Poribacteria bacterium
CCTTAGGAATACAGATGACCTCAAATTTCTCTTCAATATAGCCCTTGGGAGGTTCAACGAATACACTCTTCTGGGCATCAACGCGAATTTCTGGAGTTTCCGGATATCTCAGCATTTCTTTTATCTTCTTAGTTTCCTGCAAAATAATCACCCGTCCGGATTCGGTTGGTGAACCATAACAGGCGAAAAAGAGCGCAACATTATAGTCGGTTGTAAAATCGATAAGATTGGTTTTACCACCATAGTGTTGTAGGTCATAGAGGATTTCAGAGTTGTCTATTTTGTCTGTATATGACTTAGCCTCCGCTACAATGCCGGCCTCAATTTCCTGTATATTGGAGTATTGAGCATTAATAGCATCAAGTTCGCGGAAAAGATTTGAAGATATTTTTTGATAGCACTCGGGCTCACCGCGAAAGATGTAGTTACCATCTGCCGATTTTGTCTCTATAGCACGGATGATGTCTTCAACTGTGTGTGGCTTATCGTTTGAAATGTTAGGTTGATTTGATGTTTTCATTCTTTCACCCTCTGCAATCAACTTAGCTATTGTTTGGATCATGAATTTTCACGGCTGCCGCAGATTGAGAATCCGCGAAAATCCGCGATTCAGACACTCCCCTCCACAATGGCAATCTCATCTTCCCTTAAATTATACAATTCATAGACCAGTTCATCAATCTCATCTTCAAGGTCGGAAGTGTCTGCATCGGGGTCGGTGTGTTTAGCGTCAAGGATTTTGTCAACCTGCATTTCAATCCGTTCGGCAATGGGTTGGTTTGCTTCTGTGATAGGTAGGACAGGAAAGTTTTTCATAAACTCACTCTTAAACCTGACACCTTTTGAACCCAAATGACCACCCGCATAGTAATTCTTGAACGCGAAAAGAAAGAATTTTGAATTTAAGAGACCAAGCAAGTAAGTGAGGTTTTTGCCTGTTAAAAACCTTGTCGTATCAAGCGAATAGAATTTGTTTTTATCAATAAGAAATTTCCCTTCTTTTGCCATCTCTTGCCAAACAATCTTTTCTTTATCAAATTCTGAGTAGTAAGCACAAGCCCTGAGATTCCACCAATTTTCGCCTTGATCGTCTCTATTCAAGAGTCCTTTACCTTTCGTTTTTATAATTCCCGAGTCCATCCGTTTTGCTAAGGTCTCAAGGTGATTATAGATAGCAGGATATTTCTTGGGGATATCCAGATCGTAACCTGTTGCGAGTATGTAAAATTTCCCTTGTTGAGCATGGTAACGTTTAATGTCTTTTCCGCGCAGAAGTGGTTTGATGATTTCTGCTGACTTCGGGTCTTGATCTATAAGTTCTTCACGTTTTGCTTCGTCTATGATGAATGCCTCGTTACAGCCTGTTTTAATTCCAAAACTAATTTTTATATCCCAATCTTTAAGCGGTTTGCCGATATCCTCTATTTTGCGTTTCAAGTTCAGTTCAGCAGATGAGAGTATCGCCCACGGTTCACTTTTATGGGGTATCTCCATAGTCGCACCATTATCACTCAAGTATCGGGCTATGCTGCCGGTCTGTTTGTCAAAGTCTGCTCCGATAGATACGGCTCTAAAATTGATAGAACCATCAACAATAGTATTTTGAAAAAGCAAGATGTTTGTGTCAACCGTAGCGTCAAATACATCTGGTCCCATATCCAGCAGTTGAATCGGTTGGGTAAGGGTTACGAAGTAATCCCTCAACTTTTTACCGTAACCAGCACGCATCCATTTATTAGAGGTGATAAAACAGACATATCCGTTGTTTTTCAAAAGTTGATTCGCTTTTTCATAGAACAAACAGTAAATATCACCGGTGCGGACGAAGGTTTTAAATCCTACGTCTTGATAAAGATTTCCAAGTCTGCCACCTTCCTTTTGCAATTGAATATAAGGCGGATTGCCAATGACTACATCAAATCCATCTGTGATTCCGAACATCCATTCTGAGTCAAACCAATCGGCGGTGGCGTTTTGGTCGTAGGGATCCCAACGGGCGATTCTTTCAGCGTCATCGGCGGGCATGCCGAAACGCTTCAGTTCGGTTGCCAACTCTGCTCGCAATTCGTCGTCCTTTTGCTTGCATGCGCGTTTGCGTTGGCGGGTGGTGGCGTGGAAATGTTGCTCGCGATTGTTGCGCAGTTCTTGTTCTAAATCTTGTGCTGTGTTGCTCGTCAATGTTCCTTGTGCCTTGAGACCTATGAGTGTGTTTGCTGCAATAAAACGCGTCTCCAAATTCGGTAAGGGTTTGATACCGAAATTCTCTGCGTTCTGCTCCGGTGCCTGTTCAATTGCGAGAGATATGAAGAAGCGGAGTTTGGCGATCTGGCATGCTACGGGTTGGATGTCTACACCGAAGATGCTGTTTTGGATGAGGTATAACTTGCGTCCGAAATCTGAATCTCGGTAGCGTTTGAAGGTTTCGTCAATTTCAACGAGTTCTTCACGGCGTGTCTCGTCATCCTGTGTATCAAAAGCGACTTCTGCGCGTTGGACGGCGCGTTCCTTCTGTAATTGTTCCCATCGGGTGTTATCAGGGTCAAGCCGCCGGAGTGCGAGCGTCAACTTGTGGAGCATCCCCATCGGGAACGCACCGGAACCGACTGCAGGATCCAGGACCTTGAGTTCAGAAATTGCTCGGACGATGCCATCTGTCTCAGGGTCGTCAAACCATTCATTGGCATCGTCGAACGCTTGTGCATAGTCGAGGAGATAGTGTAGCCGTTCATCCCACAGTTTTGCATCACCGTCGGTTGGGTCGCATTTTTGGGATAACGTGGCGACTAACGCTTCTTCTACCATGTAATCGACGATGGCGCGTGGGGTGTAGTAGGAGCCGGTCTGTTTTCGCACCGTTGCACCGGTTTCCGGGTTGTAGGCGGCGAGTAGATTTTCAAACACTCTACCGAGCAGTTCCGGGTCCAACGCCACTTCTTGCTCTATCGGTGTGTTCTCCTCGACAGTGAATTTATAATGCTCGAGTAGTGGGATGAGTCCTTGCTGTGCATCAAAAAAGAGGCGGTTGGGGATGGACAACTTATGGTACTGATTATCAGAGAAACAGTCTATTCGGTAACTCTCTTTACCCGTTGCTTCCCAGCTATCCAGACAATCGAACAATCCGCCGTTGATGAACGGGATTTTGCTGAACAGCTCCAATAGTTTATCGGGGTCGCGCATCTGGTCTTTATAGCGATAGCGTGAGAAATCGCGATGTGTAGCGTAGCCGACGGTACTGAACTTTCGCTTGTCTATTTCGGTGTTGAGCGTGGCAAAAAAGAGGTTTTGTAGCACGGTGCGATAGTAAGAATCGCCGTTATCAAAGTCATTCTCTGCCAATAGGTCTTGGATTTGTGCTTTGTTGAACGATTCATCTGCTACCAGTCCATTTTCCTTGATAAACCAGATAAAGAGTAGACGCGTGATTAAACGTATGACATGCTCCGCTGGTTCTAAAGTGCGGTTTTCATCTGTTGGGAACGTTGCGACTTCTATTGCCCATTCATACCACGCGAAGAGTTTTCGATAGAACTGTTTGTTGAGTTCTTCGGTATCCAATTTGGCGAGCTACGCTGATAGTAGACCGTCGAAGTTTTTCGGTTTTTGTTTCTCATCTATCCATTTGACGCATTCCTCAAGTGAGAGTTCAGAAAGGATGTCGAGATGTGCGCGATGTGGATTGTTTAAGCGGATGTCTTTGATGAGGGTAACTTGTCCGAGTACATCGCGGTCCTCGTCAGTTTTGTCTGGACGGCGGTCAGCAAATGCAACCGTCAGACGATCTCCGGCGCGGAATAAGATCACAGTGGGTGCGAACAGACGTTTGTTGATTTCTCGTGTGAATTCGGCGTATTTGGTGCGTGAGTAGGTGTTATTTTTTAGTTCAACTGCACAGAACAGAAAACTTTTTATGTTTCCTTTGTCGAACGAATTGGGTTCGAGCAATGTCATCTGCTGTGGATCGTCTTCGATTTCGTCTTTTGTGAATTGGAATATAATTTGTGCGGATTCGGCGTGTTTGCGGAATTCTTGTTCGGTCTTGGTGTTCGGGTTGAGCGGTGGGAATTCTTCAAGAAAGTCGTGGGCGGTGCCGGAGAGTTCAAGTGTGCGTTCGCTGCGGTAGCCTATCGTTGCGAGGAGGTCTTTCGATTTTTCTAAGAAATCACCGGTGGGGATTGCTGATAGGGCGGATTTGATTGTTTCTTTGTTCATGTTCTATTCTATTTTTCTGAAACGTACACAACTCAACTATGAAAATAGATGACTCACAAGATGTCGAAGTTAGTGATGTTTATTCTTCCTGTTCGTAATTACCCTTCTTCTGTTGAAACGCGGTGTTCATCAAGTTTGGGATTGGTGGTTGCTAACTCAAGTGAGGCTACTGAAGAATCTTCAGTAGTATCTTCAAGATGTAGATTTGTAGTTGACAATGATGCGGATAGTTGACATCCAAGCGCGTTAAGAACGGTGCTAAGCATGTCAATCTTTGATATTTTCGTATTATCTAACACTTCCGATAGGAGGTGTGGTTCAATATCTATTTTCTTAGCGAGTGCAGAAATTCCGCCCTTTGCTTTGACGACATACTGAAGGGCCAACTGAACTGTGGCGAGATTCCCGTGGATCTGATATTCTTCTATGACGGCATCGAGAAAATCTCCCACACTTTCTTCTTCCGCGAGTTGTTCATTGAGAAAAGCATGCCATGTTCCGTAAATTTTCATTGTTTGTGCCTCTGCTTTGAAATATAATACCATGGCCGATTATAAAAAGTCAAGATTGTCGTGAGTTCTGAATAAACGTTTTGTCAAAACACGATAACATGCCGCCCTTACAGGGCTTAGAAGACTGAGGAAGCGCGTTTCTATAAACATGCCGTCCTTACAGGACTGAAGAGGTTTTTGAAGTCACCAAGGTTTCCGCGTAGGAGCCGGTTCGGTTAGGAAACCGAACCTACCGGCCTGGGGGTCGCGACGGTTATTTTTTCTAAAATTGACCCCTATGGTTCGGTTAGAAACCGAACCTACCGGACCTGGGGATCGCGACGGTTTTCAAGAGTTTTTGAAGTTATCAAGGTTTCCGTGTAAAATCCGGTTCGGTTAGGAAACCGCACCTACCGGACCTGGGTCCAGTACGGTTCGGAATGCAGATCGCAACCCCCCTTTATCCGCCCTTATCAAGGGGCAGGCGAGTACGCCGCAAAATTGGACGAAAAAACCGAAAACTAAATGCCCCTGGTTGTGATGATTAGCCACGTCACCAATTTGAAATTGCCAGTGTCTTTGGGGGCTTTGGATGTTGGTGTGAGTTTTGCATCGCGAGGACTCCCACTCTTCAAAACTTGGCTCTGCGTTTTCGTATGCCACCGTGTGATATGCGAAATGACGGTGTCCAAAAGTTTGTTGTAATGTGTCATGTTATCACCGTATTCCGTTTCTTGGTCAAACCAGAGACACAAATCATCTATCGCGTTCTCCTTGCCAACGGTAGATGCTTCAAAGAGATCCAACACCTGTTTCGCATTGATACACCCGTAACGAATATCCGCGTTATTTCGGATATACACTGCATAATAAGGGTAAATGGGACTGGCGGTTTTCTGCTGTTTATCTGTGCTGGCGTTTGTTTGTTGAAGAAAGAAGATGACACCGTTTTCCATTGGGTTGTTTTCGTTGTTGGTAACGGCATAAGCGCCATTAGGTGTTGCCTCAAGTTTTGCTCTGTTTCTTTCGAGATATTTCAGGAGTTGGGCAAAGAAATAATCTAACGTAAAATCGCTCATTACCACACTGTCAGAGAGGTCATCTAAATCAAGTACCTCTTCACGGAGCCGTTCCAACTGCTGATCCCGGAAATTGAGTTCCATCTGTGCTTGTTCATAAGCCGATTCATTTAACGGGTCGTCATCACCGCTTGCGGTAGCATCAGCGAGTGCCATGCGGGATTCAACACGATTTCGTAAATGGAGATAGACCTCCATATCTTCTGTGGGCCAATAGTTAATCATCTTGACAGCGACGTTATTGCTTCCGATCCTGTCTATACGTCCGAAGCGTTGAATGATACGGACAGGATTCCAGTGTATATCGTAATTTAGGACTGTATCGCAATCTTGAAGGTTTTGTCCCTCTGAGATACAGTCTGTGGCAATAATCAGGTCTATAGTGTCATTTGTGTCATCGGCACGTTCTCTCGCGCGTGGTGCGAAATTTGTTAGAATATCGTTGAATTTATTTTGTCCACAGGTTGTTTGGGTAGTATCTCCCGAAACCATTGCGATGTTCAAATCTAATTCTGATGTGAGTTCAGATAAGTTTTTATAGAGATATTCTGCCGTATCCTTGAAGGTTGTGAAGATGAGCAACTTGCGATTCGGGTTTCCGCCCTTATCTTCCGTAGGGTTTAGTACCTTGTCTCGAATATGCTTTTTAATCTCATTCAGTTTTCCATCTCTTTCTGGCGTGATGGATTTCACTTTCTTCCACGCACCGGTTAAGGTCTGTTTATCTTGGATGATGTCCTGTTTCCAGCGGTTGCAATCCAATTCTTTTAAATGATAGGGATTTCTGGCACGATTGATTAAAAATTCCTCATCGTCTTCATCGTCATCGGGGAGGGCATCTGCTGCTGCGTCCGCTATATTGCTGTTTTTCTGAAAGCGTTCAATCTTGTCGAGCATTGCATCGTGCTTGTTGATAGTGCGTTCAAGTGTTTTGGAGAGGGAGTCAGCAGCACTTTCCAACCGTTTGAGGAAGTTGGTCTGCATCATGCCGATAAGGAATTTCTCACGGTCCTCTTGATTAAAACGGAGTCGCTTTTTCTCATCAGCCAACCGCTGTTTTGCTGTTTCATCAACAACATAACTGGAAGGTCTATAGATGGATAATTCAAAATCACCAATCTGATCTGCTAACGCCTTATATGAAAGTTCACCTGATAGGTCGGTAAGCGGATGGCAATTGACTGGGTCCAGTTGTGTAGGAAATTCACCAATTTTTTCTATTTCTTCGGCATAGTATTTGATGATATGTCTTCGGGAACGCGCGATAGAAACACCACCGAGCAGTTGGAAAAATTCTGTGCCTAAAGTATCAAATAATTCTGTTTTATCTCTTGTGCCATCTTTAGATGCATTTTCTTCCCACGCCTTGAAGGCTTTTTGCGCCTGTCGTATTAAACTGCCGATATTGCTAACGCCCAAACTGTTTTTAAAGACATCCTCGCGTTTTTCAGTCATGAGATATATCTGATTGCGGAGATCGGTGAGTGAGGTATTCACCGGCGTCGCGGAAAGCATCAACACTTTGGTTTTTGCGCCTTCCTTGATAACCTCCTCTAATAGGCGGGAGTAACGACTGTGGCGGAAGCTGCCCTCTTTGTCCTCACGCGGTTTGCTGTCGTTTCGGAAGTTGTGGGATTCGTCAATCACAATCAGGTCAAAATTCTGCCAGTTGAAATCTGCCAGATTGACACCGCCGGAATCACCGCTATATCTGGATAGGTCGGTGTGTGATAGTAAGGTGTATCCAAATTTATCATTGAGGAACTCATTGGATATTTGATTATGAATTGCTTGATAGCGTGCCCAATTTTCTCGGAGTTTTTTCGGACAGAGGACGAGGACGCGTTCGTTTCGCAATTCAAAGAACTTTATCGCCGCGAGTGCGGTGTATGTTTTTCCTAAGCCGACACTGTCTGCTAAAATACAACCGTTGTGTCGTAACAACCGTGCAATAACGCTTTTTGTCCCTTCTTTTTGGAAGTCGTATAACTTGTTCCAGATTTTTGTGTCGTATAGATGTATATCCTCAAGGGTCTGTTCATCTGTTTTTCGGGTTTCAATTTCTTCACGGAACAGTTCGTATAGTGTTTTGTAATAGATGAGTTCTGGTGGATGATCTTGCCCGATCTGCTTGAGTTTTGCGAGTACTTTATTTTTCACATCTTCAACGAGTGTATCGTTATTCCAGAGTTCATCAAACCACGCCTTGAGGTCGGTACGGTCTCGGTCGCTATCCACCTCAAGATTAAGTTCAATGTTGCTGTTATTTGCGCTGAGTCCGAGTCCGCGCACGGTAAAGTTGGAGCTGCCGAGAATTGCCTTGTCAACGCCGTTGTTGGCGATATGGTACATTTTTCCGTGTATCAGATTTGAGTCGCGGGTTGTGCGGATTTCTACCTTCTCCTTTATCCATTGGGCACAGGCTTTGGCAATCGGTTTCTGTCGCAGTTGCTGGTTGAGTTCTAAACCTGTGTCTGTTATATCAAACGCTTTTTGATCTGTATTATTCGGGTCCATACGTTTGACAAAATCGGGGTCCCCAAAAAGAAAACGAAGTTCGTCTATTTTGTTGAGGGCGTGTTGCATCTTTTCATAGGCGTAGATGGTGAAGTAGGCGGATACGATGGAGAGTGCGGAGCCGTTTTTAATTTCTTGTTGTAAAAAATCGTGAACTGTTTCACGCAGAAGGTTGTCTCGGATGCCGGATTTTAGCGATGTGTTTTTATTAGACATACAAAATCATCCCTAAAGATACCAAAAACAGGTTTTTTGTGCCAAAAAGATACCAAATGGTATCTTTTT
>VYCT01000179.1 GCA_009843785.1 Candidatus Poribacteria bacterium
AGGTGCGGTTAGGAATGCAGATCGCATTTGGGTGAGTACACCGCAAAACCGCACCTACCAAGGAAGAGCGGAAGTCCTGTCACTTTCTGGATCGTTCGGTTTTCTGGCGCGATTGTGATTCTACTTTGAATCGTGGGCATGGACTGCTCGTGCATAGACCTGCTCTAAACGGTCTCCAATAGCCTCCCAACTATAATTGGTTTCAACACGGGTTCTGGCATTCTGCGAAAATGTCTTTCGTAAGTCCGCGTTATCCAGTAAATAGATGACCTGCTCAGCAAAGTCGTCCGGTGTATCAGCGACGAGGAGTTCCTTGCCGACATCTGCCTCTAAGCCCATAGCCCCGACAGAAGTGGTAACGACAGGTACACCCATCGCCATTGCCTCCAAATTTTTGGTTTGTATACCCGACCCGGCGCGTAAGGGTGCGACAAAAACAGATGCCTTCTGAAAATAGGGGCGGACATCTGGAACATAACCGGTAACAACGACCCCTTCTTGTGCTTCAAGTCGTTTTACAGGTTCCGATGGATGATTCCCGACGACGTAAAAGCAGGCTTTCGGATACCGTTCTCGGATGCGCGGGAAAATTTCATCACAGAAATAGGTTGCAGCATCAGCGTTCGGAAAATAGTTCATCGTTCCTGTAAAGAGCAGGACGGGTGCGGGTGCCTCCACCGGTTCCGCCTGAAAGTATCCGAGGTCCACCCCCATCGGCACAATGGATAGATTCAAGCTATCGTCCTGTTTCAATAGGTAATCGCGATCGAAGCGTGCGACAACGGTGCCGCAATCAAAAGCCTTCATAATATCGACTTCGTAGCGCTGTACCCGCTTTTCTTCTAATTTTACCAAAAAACGTTTTGGAGTGCAATCTAATTTAATTTTTGCGAGCCAAGGATTCCTTTCAAGTGCGGCGCGTCGATTGAGATTCAGTGCTAATGAATCACATAAATCCAGTACTTTGATGGGGCCTTGGACTTCTGTCACGTATTGTCCCATCCGAAAGAGTTGGGCATGAATCAACTCAAACCGTTCCTGTGCGAGGAGTTGGTTGATCTTGCGTTGCATCTGCGGTGCGTACCAATAGTGGAGCTGGAGCGGATGCCGCGATAAACAGTGAACTCCGGTATTCAGGTATGCAAAAGAACGATGGAACCGCACCCACTCTACGCGTTCACAAAAAGGTTCTAAATGTTTGACTGATTCGATATCGGTTTCGGTCTCAGCAAAGTAAACGAGTGTGATGGCATGTTGTTTCGAGAGTTGCTTGATAAAGTTATAGGACCGGATCCGATCGCCTCGATGCGGTGGATACGGACACCGGAGGCTCAAAAATAAAATCTTCATTTTTTTATTTTTAACTATGGGCCTCCGCTCATCGTTCCACTTCGTTCCACGATGGAATACGATCAATTTTGACGCGATAGATACTGCGTGCGTTATCTTAAGATGTCCTATCCGCCCACGGTGATTTCGATTAATTCTAACCGGATATAGACTACGGCCCTTCTACATTAATTAGCCCTGTTCTTGACCAGGCAATTCTGCTTCGTCAATGAGCATTACAGGGATACCGTCTCGGATCGGGTAGCGACGCTGACACTCACCGATACAGACCAGTTTCTGTGCCGTTTCATCGTGTACTATCCCGCCTTTACACGCCGGACACGCGAGGATGTCAAGTAGTGTTTTCGAGAGTGTGTAAGCGTTTTCGGAATTCAAAGGTGTTCTCCATTATTAGTTATCAGTCGTCAGTTATCGGTTATCAGTTAAAAGAGGTATCGGGTTTAGCAACACTTTTGGGTTATCCTATGAAGAAACACCCTATCAAAAACACCGCTCCTAACTGAAAACTGACAACTATCCACCGTGGCATCTCTTATATTTCTTACCACTGCCACATGGACACGGTGCGTTTCTGCCGACTTTTGGCATGTTCCCCATCGCCTGTTGTGAGGCGAATGCGGCGGCATCGCTGGCTGAAGTTGCCCTGTTCGCTTGGGCGCGCCTCGGCGGTTGCCTACGCGGTTTGCCTGTGCGGCGGCCGGGGGCACGGCGCGGTGCTTGTGTGTTGACCTGAGATTTGAAGATGAATTCGCTGACCTCTTCTTCAATTTGCTGATACATACTCTCAAAGACAGCGAGTGCCTCGTTTTTGAAGACAACAATCGGGTCTTTACCGCCGTATCCTGCGCCGAAACGGATACCTTCCTCAATGTAGTCAATATTCTGGAGGTGATCCTTCCAGTGATCGTCGATTCTATCAAGCAGGAGTAGGCGTTCAAGAAGGCGCATCATCTCGGGTCCGAATTCGGCTTCGCGTTGCTCATAAAGTTCGCGCAATGCTGCCAATGTCTGTTCCTCGACCTCGTCAAGATTCGCCTGTGCTAATGGCGGATTCCAAATCGGTTTGACCGGAAACTTACTTGTCAACCACTGCTCATATCGATCGGGGTTTTCAAGGGTGTCTCCCCCGCGTTCTGACAGATTGTCATCGACTGCATCTTGGACGACTCTCTCAATCATTTGGCAGATTGTCGTTTTGAGGGTAGCCGGTGCTTTGCCTTCTTTTTCCGCAAGTGCTGCGAGTCCGATCTCCTCTGGCACCCTCCCGTTTTCTGTCGATGCCGGCGCGTCTGTTTCTGGTATATCCTCATCCTCAGACAATACTGACATGTCGGTCGCGGAAGCCAAGACGGTGTCGCGCAAGGTATAGATGGTGTCGCGCTGTGAATCCATGACATCGTCGAACTTCAGAAGGTTTTTACGCATTTCAAAGTGTATCTGCTCCACACGGGTCTGTGCTTTTTCAATGGACTTGGTAACCCACGGGTGCTCTAATGGTACTTCTTCGTCCATCCCGACGCGTGTCATTAACCCTTGCAAACGTTCGGAACCGAATTTCCGCATCAATTCGTCTTCAAGGGAGAGGTAGAACCGAGATGAGCCAGGGTCGCCCTGTCTACCTGCACGTCCGCGGAGCTGATTATCAATACGCCGCGACTCGTGGCGTTCTGTGCCGACGATATGGAGTCCGCCTGCGGCTAATACCTTTTCTTTATTTTCGTCACAAATGGCTTCCGCTTTTTCGAGTGCTGCTTGGAATTCTTCGGACTCTGGATGGGGTTCCGGTTCTTTCTTTTTCTGCTTTCGGAGCATCTCCTTCGCTAAGCCTTCCGGGTTCCCGCCGAGGAGGATGTCCACCCCGCGCCCTGCCATATTCGTAGCGATGGTTACGGCACCGGGGATACCTGCTTGTGCGACGATATCGGCTTCGTGTGCGTGTTCTTTGGCGTTCAGCACCTGGTGCTTGATGTCGCGATGTTTGGTTCTGAGCATTTTACTGAGTTTCTCAGAGCTTTCAATCGAAGCCGTACCGACGAGTATCGGCCGCCCTTTTTCGTGTTCTTCAACGATATCGCCCAAGACAGCCTCATATTTCGCGTCCTCGGTCGCATAAATCTGGTCGGGATTGTCCATTCGGATCATGGGTTCATTGGTCGGGATGACGGCGACCTCTAACCCGTAGATATGCGCGAATTCGTTTGCTTCAGTGGCTGCGGTTCCTGTCATACCGGCGAGTTTATCGTACATCCGGAAGTAGTTCTGGTAAGTAATCTTGGCGCTGGTTTCGTTTTCCTGAACGACTTTAACGCGCTCTTTGGCCTCGATGGCTTGGTGTAATCCCTCGCTTAACCGTCTCCCAATCTGTTTTCGTCCGGTGAATTCATCGACGAGAAGGACTTCGCCATTTTCGACGAGATAATCAACATCGCGTTTGTAGAGGTGGTTTGCAGTGAGTGCCTGATTGACGTGATGGACCATAGCGATATTGGTATGGTCGTAGAGATTGCCGACACCGAGGCGGCGTTCGACTTCTTCAACGCCTTCATCGGTGAGTGTTACGGAGCCGCGCGACTTCCCCTGCTGGTCGATCTGGAAATGTTCGCCTTCTTTGAGGTGTGTGACAACGCTGTTGACTTGCCTATAGAGTTCAGCGGGTTTACCGGCGGCGATTGAGATAATGAGCGGTGTCCGCGCCTCGTCAATGAGAATACTATCGACTTCATCAAGGATGGCATAGGCATGCCCGCGTTGTACCTTCGCGTCAAGCGAGAGGGCACTGTTATCGTGCAAGTAATTGAATCCAAATTCACTGTGAACACCGTAGGTAACATCTGCTTTGTATCCGAGTTTTTTCTGTTCATAGGGTATTAGATTGAGTGTGAGCCCAACGGAGAGTCCGAGGAAATTATAGATTTTGCCCATCCACTCTGCGTCCCGGCGTGCCAGATAGTCGTTGACAGTGGCGAGATGGACACCTTTTCCGGTGAGTGCGTTGAGGTAAACAGCAAGCGTTGAGGTAAGCGTTTTCCCTTCACCTGTCCGCATCTCGGCGATGCATCCTTGGTGGAGTGCGACACCGCCCATAATTTGGACATCGTAATGACGTTGTTTCAACGTCCGCACCGCCGCTTCTCGGACGGCAGCGAACGCATCAGGTAGGAGTTCATCAAGCGATGCGCCTGCATCCAATTTTCGGCGAAATTCGGGTGTTCTGGATTGGAGTTGGGCATCCGTAAGTTTTTTGACATCGGCTTCGCGCTGGTTGACGGCTTCAACGATGTCACGAAATTTTTTGACATCCCGGTCTTCTTTACTACCGAAGACTTTTGTTATTACTTTTTGGAACATAATTTTAATTTTCCTTGCGGTTCGGCTAGGTCCATTGGAACTTGAAAGTCTCTCTTCGTAATCCGCCTTCCACTTCGTTTCAGGCTATGTGCTTTTTTAACTCGAAACTGATTTTCCTTGCGGTTTGTTCAATAGGTTTTGCGAGGGATGTTCTGCTCTGTATATTCAACTTCACTAAAACCTTTACTTGAACTTCGGTTCACGCGCCACACCCATTGTCTCTATGACGTTCTCGTTAAAGGGCTCTAACAAATTGTGTCCATCAATTTTCTTACGTAAAATCGTATAAACCAGTGTGTTTCCGGCAGAAGCGATTGAGAACAGGTATGCGATCACCACCCCGATCCCCATGAGCAACGTGATTGTGAGAAAAATAGCTGTCACTGTTGTCATGAAAGTAGATGTCTCTTTCATGGCAAGACCGATGTTAAAGACCCCGAAACTATTAACGTAGGGCAGCATCGCTAACTTTTGGATCGCCCCACCGAGCCATAGGTTTGCACACGCCGTGATGTGCTCCATCTGTCCGGTGTGTAGCAGAGACACAGGGAACATCACGATTGAAAACCCTGCGAGGCAAAAAAAAGCCCAGATTGGTACAAAGACGAGTTTTATGAGAAACAACATCGTCTCATAGCACACCGTGAGCCACGATTTGTTCCAAACGATGGCAAACTGCTGATAGATTGTTTCAAACGCATCGGCACCTGTCGTCGCGACAACAGCTGGCACAAAGAGCAGGCTGACACAGAAAACGATCGCGATGAATGCGATTAGCAGACCGAGAAAAAATCCGATCGGCATGAACAGTGAAGCAACCGTGAGAAACGGTTTTCCGATGACCGGTAACTTTCCGAGTCCGGCAACGCTAAGCGGTATGAGGGCGAGAAATATCTGGATGAGAAGTAACCCGATGAACGCGCCCAAAACAGATTTCCAATGCCCTTTGAGAAAAGTTACGGCATCGCCGACTGTAAAGAAGAAATCCCCGCGGAGTTGTTCGATGGTAATTTTGGAAGCTACAGTGCTTGCCAAGAAGAAGAGACACGCGAAACTCGCTACCCCTATCCACATTGCGATCTCAGTTATCAGTGCGAGTTCTGCGTTACTGAAGGGCAGTACAGGTAGGAGTGCGTACGTATTCCAAAAGTCCTGCGCAGCGGTGCCACCTTCAACGAAAAGACTGAGATATACCAAGAGTTCATAAATCAGATACGCGATGACGAGTCCAATGAAATGAACAGCGATTTTTCGTCCACTGAATCCGTAACGGATGACTTGGAAAATATCCCTGAAATCGAAGTATCGTTTTTCCATGAAGGATTCTTCTGCTTTTTAACGGGTGCTTGTGTATTAATGATACTACAATTTACACGATTTTGTCAAGTGAGAATGGTTATCAGTCGTCAGTTTTCGGTTATCAGTTATAAGAAAATTATCATTAGAGCAGTTTTCAGTTGGCGGTTCTGAGTTGGATGAAGCCGTAGACGGGGATGCGGATGGGTAGTGGGTCTGCTGTGGTTAGGATTCGGATTTCCTCACGCAAAGGTTCTGGCGCGTCTGGTACATGCCATACGACTTTTAGTCTTTTCTTATACTGTTTACCGGTGTCGCTCATAACAGTAACCTCCAAAACGGTCGGTGTGTCAACTTTCAGCACCTCAAAAGGGGATTCAGCGGAGAGCGTGAATACTAACGACGGTTGCGTGCCTGCCACTGCTACGCCATAGGAGAGGGTTTGCGGGTGTGCTGTGACGGGTGCCATGACTTCAGCAGTGACGGGGAGTGCTACCGTCCGTCCGTTGGGAAACGCCACAGTGAGTAGCGACGAGAAGGCTGCCCTCTTTTTGAGCGGCCCGAGTTGAATTGTGATAAAAAAGTTATCTGTGTCAGGGTCAGGTGTCATCTTCCATGTCAATCTCGGATGGTTTGACGGCAAGAGACGGATATGCGTGGTGTTGAGAGGCGCGTTCACAGCGAGTTTCAGCGTCTTCTGATGCGTCGTTTCTGGGAGAATATTTCCAAAATCGCAGACATCCGGTTTGAGTGTCGCAAATCGTTTGGCGGTGGCGACAATCGTTAGTGCGACGCTTGGGGTCTTCGGACTATCGGTGAAAATGGTGGCGGTTGCTGAAGTCTGATCCGCCGGTAGAATTTCTGGGTTGATGTCTATGTGGAACGCTGCTGCTTCGTCCGGCTGGATTTGTTCGGGTCCCGTAATTTTTGCGTAACTACAACCCGTGTGAACGCTTTGGATGCGGAGCGTGTTTTTGCCTACATTTCGTGCGGTTACGGATCGTGTAACGGTGCCTTCCCATTCAGGGAGAATCCCAAAGTCAATGTGTTGTTGCGCGAGGATTAACTCGGTTGCGGACTCTCGCGGGTTGTTGCGGAGGACGATGATCAGTCCAGAGATCAGCAGTGTAGGGATGATGATGTATGTGAGGATTGCGCGTTTGGACATTGCTTTATTGAGAGGTTGATGAGGGATCCGGTTCAGGTTCCTTTTCAGGGAATAACGTGAATTTAATGGGTCTACCTCTAATAACGTCTGGTCCCTCTTTAGGATCTCGATTTGAGGGTTGGACGAAAAGAATGTCTTGATCTTTGCATCTTAGATATTCAACAAATTTTCGGATTTCTTCAAAAGGTGATTCTGTTTTTAGGAGTTCTCTGAGTTTCTGTTCATCTTCTTCTGCAAGTGGATCGGGTTTTTCAATTTCCCCGCCAAGGTGGTTAAGGATTTCTACTGTTTGAAACAGGCCATCTTCCTTTTCGAGTTCGTCGAATGGGATTGCATCGATCGTGCTTCTTATGGTCTGGATGATTTTGAGCATCGTCGGCATGAGTTGGCGCGCTTTGTCTGGGTCGGCGTTTTCAAGTTGTTGGGTACACCTTTCATAGAGGTTATCGAGTTCCCTAACGACGTTTCGGGGGTGGCGGAGGTAACTATCGTTGTAGGTGTTGAGGTATAACTGTTTGTGTGTCTCAAAAAGCTCTTTGAATTTTTCGGGCATCTTCCCGTTTTTGGGGTTGAGTGTCCAGAAGTTGTGTGAAAGATACCGTCGGATTTCGCCTTCGCCGTACTTTTCTATGTCGGTGGCGAGTTCGGTTTTGAATTGTTCCATGACAGCGGTGACGACATCGGTCGGTTTCATGAATTGTGCAAACTGGATGATAGCGAATTCTTTGTGTCGATTTGCGAGTCTGAATTTGAGGTCTTTTCGTTTTAGCATCGTTTCCTCCACAGATATAAGTTAACTATTTGTTAATTTATTTTACCGTCGTAGGCAATGGGTTTTTAAGGTGTAAATTATGAACATTTCGTGAACATGGCACGGAATTTCATGAACATTCATGAACATTGGCGAGCTGCTCAATTTTCGTGTTCATGATGTAATAGTCGATAAACTCGCTTGATACACGGGTTTGCGGTGGTCATCGATTCGGTGCGTGACGAATTCTTTGGCACTGTGTTCATTAATGTTCATAAAATTGTTCATGATTCTTTTTTCGCCTCTGTAAAGGGCATAAACTTAGTTGGCATACGGGTTGATGGCGTTGTTGAATTTTTCTTTTCGCAATTTTCGTGAACAATCGGGTAATTTTAATTTTTGTTAGTGCCTCTCTGAAGTGCTACGAATGTAGTGTTTGATTGGCTCAGTGGCGTTTTTTGGATGCTGTTCGTTTTTAGATTGTTCATAAAATAGTAATTTTGTCGGTTAACGTTCGTTAATTTTGGTGATGGATAGATCGTCTTATAGGCGGTTCGTTATTCACATTTTATTAGATTATGTATGATAACATACATATATGATAACATATTTAATTTCGGATGTCAAATTTATTTTCTTCCAAATCGCGGAT
>VYCT01000229.1 GCA_009843785.1 Candidatus Poribacteria bacterium
GCATATATTATGAGGAAAACAAAAATTATGAAATTATTACGATATACACTACTCCTATCCACAATTCTGGCACTCGCCATATTACCAGCAAGTGCACAAGTGGATTGGAAAGCACTTGACGTAGGCAACCTATCGTCTGCTGTCTTTAACACTGCAGTCGTCGGGTATCCGAGCAACCCGACTGCCAACCCTTCAGGCTGGTGGCCCGCTGGAACGAACGATTCCTATATCTTTGAAGGAAATATATGGATCGGTGCCAAGAAAGGTGGTGAGATCGCCGTTTCAGAATCTGATGGTAGGCAAAGCGAAATTTGGCCCACTGACGATGCATCGGAAGTCGTTTCAGATAAGCCCGGGACGACGACAAAAGGGACACCAACAAATCAATCCATTTTCTTCAAATGCTCTGATACGAACCCTGATGCAAATAAAGGCACAATTCTCGGATTAGAACTTGAAGTCAACGGGTTCCAATGGAGTTATGCACCGCTCTACGACTTTTTTATCCTTGAATACAACGTCAAAAATGTCGGTGAGGATACCCTTGAAGACGTGTTTATGGCGTTCCGGTACGATGTAGATGTCTCCAGTAACGAAACAGGGACGGCAAGTTACTCCGCCGATGACTTCGTCGCGCTCGACCAGACACCGGACGCACTCAACCCTGTAGACCATCCGAACCGTTATCTGTCTTACGGATACTCCAACGCCTCCGCGCCGGGGTATATAGGTTTACGGGTATTGGATGCATATATAGGCGACAATCCAGCGGCAAAAATTCCGTTCGCAGCCCACAAACGGATTACGATTTCCACAGATCCATCAACCGACGCGGAGATATACGCGTTAATTAGTACGCCTGGGGTTGAACCGCTCCCCGCAAACTACGACGATCAACGCTTTGTCCAATCTTATGGCCCCGTTGAATCGCTTGCCCCAGGAGATTCGTTCAACATCATTATCGCAGTCGCGATCGGTGAAGGGCTTGCAGGTCTACAAGCATCTGCCGACTGGGCACAGAAGTTGTATGACGACGGCTACGTCGCACCCGCACCACCGCCCTCCCCGTTGGTAACGGCTTATCCTGCCGACGGACAGGTAACCCTTGTCTGGGAGAGCGAAGACCGTTGGATTGACAATGAGGTCAGTAAGCGTATTGAAGAATATGTTGACGTGACCGATCCGGAAAAAATCTTTGAAGGGTATCGGGTCTATAGGCGCGATGTCTCTTACAACGAATCCACCGGCAATCCTGTTGAAGATTGGACGATGCTGATGGAGTTTGACAAGCCGAGCGCGACCGGTAATTTCTTTACAGTGTCGCACGTCGGTAAGCAGTCGGATGCGGTCATTGAAAACATGGGCGATGAACCTTCCTTCGCCGATTTCTTCAAGAACGCTGTTTACATGATTAAATTCAATTCAAGCACCAGTTTTGAAGTCGTCAACACAACGCTTTGGGAAGTCATGCCTTATAATGCGGCGTTTCCGGCAGACGGCGGCGGATATGTCGTTATCAAAGACCCAAACACAGGCGAACCGCATCCCGATGGTACATACCGTTCGGGTGCCAATATCTATTTCGGTGGACTCTACGTGCAGATTTCCGATGGGCCTTCAGGCCCCCCTGTCGCTGGCGACATCTTCCGCGTCGTTTCCACGCCTTCACAAGCACTCGGTGAAGACGCAGGTATCAAGAACTTCTACACCGACGAAGGACTCACCAACGGACTCGAATACACTTACGCCGTTACCTCTTATGATACAGGCAACCCTAAAACAGGGTTAATTGCGATGGAGAGCAGTCAGATTGAGACGATGGTACATGTTGTGCCGCGTGCACAACCGGCTGGATACCGTGGACCGACTGCTGATATAGAACAGCAGGGGCAGGGAAGTGTTACCGTTGAGCCGATGGTGCTCGCCCCGAACAAAGTCACAGGACACCCATATAAAATCGTCTGGTACGGCGCGAAACAGACAGATTCGGCGGCATATATTACCGGGCCCGGTTATCAACCACCGGCTTATGAGATTGTCAACACAACGACAAACCAAACCGTCGTCGAGAAACAATTCTTTGACTGGTATGACCCGCTCCATCAAGAAGCTGTTGAAGTCCTTTCCCCGATGTTTGATGGCATCGTCTTGAAGATAACAGGTGTTGACGTGTCCTATGGAAGTCCAACCGAAAATCCGATTAACGATGTCAAATTGACAGCAGGCACCGTGACGGGGTGGGAGGTAAACATTCAATCCCCCGGTGTTGGTGAGAACACCTGGCCGAACATCTTTTGGGTAACCTACTATCGTCCCCACACCTACTCGATTACGTTTGTTGACGATACACACGTCAAGGTTGTGGACGAAGACACTGGCCAAGAAATTCAATTCAACGATCAGCGCGCCGACGGATACGCGATTCTAACAGGCACTGGGTGGCGTGATGAATACGTCCCAGCCGAGACGCCCGGCTTCTTCCGAATTTTCATCCGAGGTGGGTACGTCTACATCAAAGACCCTAACGGAGAAATTTCGGCTGGCGATGTCTTCGCCGTTGAAATGGGTGGGGTCAGCGCGCCGCAAGATGGCGACGAATTCCTTTTGACAACAAAGGAAGAGACACTGGACGCTGCAAACATTGAAGCTGATCTCGAAAAAATCCGCGTCGTGCCAAATCCTTATTTCGTTACGAATCGGGCAGTACTCTCGGAAGGGACGGACAAGATCTTTTTCACGCACCTGCCACCACACTGTACCATTCGAATTTACACATTAGCTGGTGAATTAGTTCGGACAATCGAACACGTAAGTACTGAACTTTATAGTCCGGATGACCGTTCGTCACAAGGCGACAAGGGTGGGACAGCATCCTTTGAACTCCTCAATCGCTACAATCAAGCACTCGCGAGCGGAATTTATATCTACCATGTTGAAGCCCGCGACGAGAGTGACACAGTCGTAGGCAACAAAATCGGTAGATTCGCTATTATTCGATAACAGGAGAACCACATGCGATATATAACTTATACTCTTTTATTTGCGCTTCTGGCACTGTGGGGTGTTCCCGGTCATGCCACAACCAATGTCGGCACAGCGGGTGCCCAGTTTCTGAAGATCGGTCCTGGTGCGCGGGTTGATAGTCTCGGCGGTGCGTTTGGCGGGCTTGCCAACGATGTAACCAGTATCTACTGGAACCCGGCAGGCATAAGCCAACTCGAAAAAACCAGTTTTTCGGACACACAAATATTCTGGCTTGCCGATGTCCGCTACAACTATCTCGCGTTCGCCACCCCGATAAAAAACGTCGGCACCTTGGGCGCAAGCGTCACATTCCTCAATGTCCCTGACACCGAGATCACCACGCTCGCAAAACCTGATGGCACGGGTCTCTGGTATTCGGCTTATGATACCGCGGTCTCCTTGGCGTTCGCCAGGGAACTCTATGCGAAAGAATCCGGCGTTAAACTCTCCTTCGGCATCAATGCCAAATACATCCACCAGCAGATCCATCGAGAGAGTGCTAATGGTGTTGCCATTGATGTCGGAACGCTATACCATACCGGTTGGCGGAGTCTACGTATCGGGATGTGTTTCTCAAACTTCGGACCGGAGATGCGTTTCAGCGGTCCCGATCTGGAAAGCGGATCCGAAATAGCCGGTGATCCAAGGACATCAGACTACCGTCCGTTTCCAGATACGACGAACCCGGCACGAAAAGCGGCGTTAGAGACTATTGAGTTCCCACTGCCCTCCAATTTCCGACTCGGTATTGCCTATGATATCATCGACACTGGCGATAATCTGCTCACGCTCGCGCTCGATGCGAACCATCCGAACGACAACAGTGAACGGTTGAACATCGGTATGGAGTACTGGTTTAAAAAAATGGCGGCGATTCGCGGCGGCTACAAATTCCGGTTGGGTGAAGATTGGCGGGACGATGAAGAGGGGCTCACCCTCGGTTTGGGTATCCACCTGACGCTTGGCAAAAGGTTGCTCGCCCTTGACTATGCTTATGCTGACTTCGGACGGTTACAACAAGCACACCGAGTGAGTTTGGGTTTACAGTTCTAAAGCCGCGTCTGCTGCTTGTTGATGACCGATCCATGAATATCTTTGGCGCGCTCTGAAACCCTTTGCTAAAACAGGAGTCGTTATGCTATAATGGATATAAATCAATTCGTTAACACGCTTTGAAACGGGGGAGATAAAAATGGAAAACGAACGTCTCACACTTGAAGAGATGGCGAAGAAATATCCCGATGAATGGCTCTTCATCGTTGATTGCGAGTACAGCGAAAATACTGAACTGTTATCGGGGTGGGTCCTTGTCCACAGCCCATCCCGTGCTGATGTTTATGATGTCTCATCGCGTTACAAAGGTAGCGCAGCAATACATTGTACAAGTAAACTACCAGAGGGTATGGGGTACCTATTGTAATGGGACATATCTCCTTTAACTCTACAGCTAAGTCAATTTTTCTTCGCCTTAAAATCAGCAGTATTAACGCCGATAGGACTCGCGATATACTTGTAGCATTAGATACGGGTGCTTCAACTACCATGATCCCACCAGAAGTAGCCACGGACTTGGGGTACGACCTTTCAAACCCAAATGACCAGGTGATCACTGCCAGTGGGATTGTCTCAACAAATCGTATTACTGTACGTAAATTGACAGCAATTGGTGAAGCGGTTGAGAATATTGATGTTGTGTGTCACGATTTACCGGCAGGTTCAATCATAGAAGGCCTAATAGGGCTGAATTTTCTGAGGCATTTTGATGTCAATATCTCATTCTCAACCGGAACGATTGAACTGCACCGACACTAATCCTGTCTTGAAGCACATCACTTCCGATAGTAGGTTCTGAAAACTTGCAAACGCTACGAAAAATATGACAGACAAACCGAACATCGTTTATCTCCTCGCGGATCAGATTCGTGCGTGTTCGTTACCGGTATACGGCGACACACAGATCGAAACACCGCATATTGATCGACTCGCACAAGAAGGCACCGTCTTCTCAAACGCAATCGCCACCGCGCCCGTCTGCACCCCGTACCGCTCCATGCTACTCACCGGACGGCATCCGCAGACGACGGGACACCTCATCAATTTCGTCAAAACCCGACACGATGAAATCGGACTCGGCGACGTTTTCAACCGAAACGGGTACCGGACGGCATGGGTCGGCAAATGGCATCTCCACACCGGTTCATTCCCGGAAATCGGCGGACGCGACTACGTGCCCGAAGGACGCGACCGTCTCGGTTTCCAACACTGGCGCGGCTACAACTTCCATACCGACTATTTCAACGGCACAGTGAACCTCGACAAAGACTGGCGGAACGAAAGATGGGAGGGTTACGAAACCGATGCCCTGAACCGATACGCCTTCCAGTTTATGGACGATGTAGACGACGAAACCCCGTTTTGTTTGTTCATCTCCCCGCACCAAGCGCACTCAACACCTTACGAGTTTGCCCCACAAGAATACTATGATCGGCTGCCTGCTGAACTCCAATTACCCGAAAATGTTCCAGACACAATTAAAGAACAATCGTTGAATATCTACCGACACTACCTCGCGATGGTGCTAACTGTGGACGATATGCTCGGCGAGTTGATGGCGTATCTCGAAAAAACAGGACGCGTCGAAAACACGCTGCTCGTATTCGGATCTGATCACGGCACACAGGGCGGCGCGCAAGGCATCAATTTCTGGGCAAAGCGCGAACCTTATGAAGAATCCATCAAAGTACCACTCGTCATGAGACTCCCCGGCGTTTTTGATGGAAACAACCGCACCTGTGACACACTCACATCACCCGTAGACCTGTTCCCATCGCTCTGTGGGTTATGCGGCATTCAACCACCCCGAACCGTCGAAGGCTACGATCTGTCCGCCTCTTGGCGCGGCGAAACCGATGCTGTTGAGCAGGATGCCGTCCTGACAATGAACTTCGGGGCAACCTACGACTATCTCGTAGACGGCAACGAATGGCGCGGTGCCCGCACAAAAACGCATAGTTACGCACACTGGCTTGACAGCAAACGGATGCTATATGATATAGAATCAGACCCACTGCAGATGAACAATCTCATTGACAATCCCGAAGCAAAAGTGCTGGTAGACCAAATGGAGAATACCCTCACAAATCTGATGGATGCCCGCAACGATGCACTCCAGCCCGCGACGAGTTACACGGATTGGTATGACCTACAACGCCGCATCGTCCGTAACGCCCACGGTCCGCTTGGCGACCCAGAGGACGAACCGGATTGGTCGCTTTTAAAAAATTTTAGTAATATTCTCTAATACCATTTCTAAAAGTTTACGGAATAAATAGTTATGGGATTCGTAAAAAGTTGATAATCTCTTGTAGTCATTGACTTCAGACGGTATTTTTACCCTAAATCCCACCTCTTATAGTGAAGCCGTTAAATAAGTGGACATCTTTGTAGCATGATGCACGTCGCATCTGGGCGAGTACGCCGCAAAACTGTTAGTTTGGGTTTCCAGTCTGAATGCCTGTTATAGGGATTCAGACTGTTTGAGAGTGCCCAATTAATTATAGGTTTTACTATAATTTTCCCCTTGACATTTTTCCTAAAATACTATTCGCTCTCGCAGACGAATACCGTGTGAACAACAAAACCTTGTGTGTTTGTTCTATTTTGGCTGTGTCGTGCGATTGCTTTTAAGTTTATCATATTTATTTTTTCGTGTCAAAAAAAGTGTATAAAACGATAAACTAACTGTCTGGGAACAGCCCGAATTGGCGGAGGGACAGATTATCAAAGCGGTGAAATTTATTCAAGAGGCAGCATCACAAGGCAATCTGAATAAAAGCGATACGCCTTGTCTCTATGCGGAACTATGGAATTACTATTTTGGGCGTTTGTAAAGGCTTTTATGGACATAGTACGCTTCTAGCATAGGAGAATGAAGGCTGCCCGAAATCCGCGAAATCCGTGTAATCTGCGAAAATCCGCGGTTCAAACATACAATAAGGTTTTGGGCATCCTATTTCAGCAAACAACTTTTCATGCTTACGGTGAATCCGTGGCGGTTTCAAGAGTGGCATTCGCATGTGCTTGAGGTTCAATTGAGAGTCGGCATTCAAGCGAATTCAGCATGGTTCTGATCATGTCAAATAGCGGGGCATCCTCGTTAGAGAGAGCATCCGAGAGTGTTTCAGCATCAATACCAGTTCGTTTGCAAATTTCAACAACTCCACCCTGAGATTCTATAAAAGTTCGGAGTCCCTTCAGAAAGAAAGGTAGATCACCGTCAGCAAGGTATTCCTCCACTGTTAATTGGAGATAGTTAATTGCTGCTTCCCGATCATTAGCAAGCCTCTGCTTTTGGTACTCACGCCAATTTCCCATTTCTCTCATAGGTGTGCCTCCTTATATTCTTGCCAATAGGTTTTTGCGCGTTCAATATCCCGCGCTTGTGATGCCTTGTCTCCACCACAAAGCAGAAGAACAAGTGCATTGTCAATTCGGCCGAAATAGATACGATATCCCGGACCGAAGTCGAGACGCAATTCAAAAACACCATCCCCAACAGATCGGAAATCGCCAAAATTGCCATCTTCCAACCGCTCAAGCCGTTTGTCAATTCTGTTTTGTGTGCTTTTGTCTCGAATAGATTCAAGCCATTCTGTGAAAGGGTTTTTGCCGTTTGGTGCACGGTAATATTCTATTTCTTGCACAGGTGCGTTGTTCCGCATTGATGGAATCTCTATAGTTTCGCGATCATCTTTCCGCCTTGTGCTTCTACAACATCACGCAGTGCCAGCCAGAGCGAGTCTGTGTTCCCATCTTCCTTATAGTCCGCTAAGGCTGCCTCCAGATAATACATCGTAAACTCTGTATCTGTAAGATCTTTTAAAAGGTCGTCCCTGAAACTGGTAGTCTGCTCAAGTATAGTTTCCGTGTTCATGGTCTTTGTCCGTTACCTTTTACAATCACTAAAATTTCCCTTTTGTAGAGGACAATACGTCAAGGGTTCAATTGATAATCAGGACTCAAGTAATTTCAGTATATTTTTGAGCACATCTAACTGCTGTGTTTCTTCAATATCTGGTGCTTGCGATGTCTGGTCCGCATCATAGATTATATGTAAGCCAGAATGTAGAAAACTCAATCTGTCGCTACGAGTGCCTCCTGCGCTTTGCGAGGCAGTTTGAGAAAGATGAAATAGGATTCAGGATACAAATAGTCCTCCTGGGATTCATCAACAATTCGCAGATATCCCTCTTGTGCTGCCTTTTCGTCCGGCAAAATTTGGTAGAGCTTTCGTTTCTCTAAGTCTTCACAACCACTATTTTCGATGCAAAGCACAAATTGCATTTCTGATAATTTTTTCTCCATTGTTTTAGTCCAACTGCAATTGTCTCAATATCCTCAATCCCGCCGATAATTTCAAAGTGCAT
>VYCT01000306.1 GCA_009843785.1 Candidatus Poribacteria bacterium
CCACATACTTTATCAAAAATCGTTGAATAATACAAGCAAAAAAGAAAAGTTAAACAAGATTGAATAGAGAGGGAAAACCGTGGCATTTAGCGATTTCAAAACGATCTCTGAAGTCCAAGAAAAATTCAGAATCACATACTCGGAAGATGATTTTGTTAAATCCGAGCCGTCAACCCCTTCGGCCGAATTTCTCCGAGATTTTGAATTTACCCGGGAACACATCAATGTTTTTGCATCCGAAGCCTCACGGTGTGAGACGATTATCTTTCCTATTTTGAAGGAGAGCTATAAAGCCTACGCCGACCAATACGCCCTCTGGATAAAACAATCCATCGCTTATGATGATGTTTTGAATGGGATACCGGACTACTTTATTTCCACACGATCTGAATTAGGCAAAACCGTTGTCGGAAGTCCGTTGATACTGCTCGTTGAGGCAAAGAAAAACGATTTTGAACAAGGATGGGCGCAATGTCTGGCGGAATTAGTCGCCGCCCAAAAAATAAATGCCAAAAATATGAATGGAAGTGCTGCTTTACCCGTGTTCGGTATTGTCACCGACGGAACGTTGTGGCAATTCGGACAACTTATCGGCGATACCTTCACCCAAAACAGAGCAGACTTTGCCTTAACCCATTTGTCGACACTTTTTGGGGCGGTTAATGCTGTGTTCAAAGCCGTAACGGATGTGAATTGAAAAGAGCATGCAGGCGCAGCATCTTAAGATGTATGGCGGTAAGTGTCAATTTCCGTTTCGGCTTAACAGGTGTATATACTATTTTGAAAGGAGAACTTTCAACATGCCAACACTCGATTTCAAAGGAAAACACCATATCTATGCCCACCATCTCTCTGTCCCATATCGTCCACTTGAACACGACGAAAGCCGATCTTGTAACCCATCGAGTGAGGAAGATAATCTCATCATTCACGGCGATAATCTGCAGGCCCTCAAAGCGTTGCTTCCGCGCTATGCGAACCGCATCAAATGTATCTACATAGACCCACCTTACAACACCGGCAATAAAGATTGGATATACAACGACGACGTAAACAATCCCCCGATGCAGGAATGGTTCAAGGAGCACAGTCCCGTTGACAATGAAGATATGGAGCGTCACGATAAATGGCTTTGCATGATGTGGCCCCGGTTGCATCTACTCAAAGAACTGCTTTCGGATAATGGTGTAATTTTTATCTCTATTGATGATAATGAGCAGCATCGCTTGCGGATGCTAATGGATGAGATTTTTGGGTTAGAAAACGCGATCGCACAAATAGTAGTCCAGACAAACCCACGCGGACGCTCTTTGCAGCGACATGTCGCGCAAACTCATGAATATGTTCTGATGTATGCTAAGGATATAAAAACGGCAGAAGTTTATAAAATTCCGAAAACAGAAAAATCTCTTTCAGAATATAACAAACAAGACGACGACGGATCCTATCGCCTCTTACGCTTACGGAATACTGGAGTCCAATTTTTCAATCGGGAAACCCGCCCTAATTTATTCTTTCCGATTTATGTAGACCCAAAGACTGGAGATACATCTCTTGCTCCGAACGTAAATTTCTCCGTTGAAGTTTTACCGACAACTGATGATGGTGTAGAAGGATGCTGGACGTGGGGCAAAGATAAAATCAACAAAAATCCGGGGCTAATTGTAGGGCAAAAAGTCCGTGGAGGTAAATGGAGAATTTACCGTAAGGATTACTTGAAAGGCGAAAGTTTGTTAACACTGCCCAAGTCGCTTTTGACTGGTACAGAAGTTAATCATGAGGTTGGTAAAGAGATGCTAACAAAATTATTTTCCGCTGCGCCTTTTGAATATCCCAAATCAACAGAACTTATAGCAAATTTAGTGCGAATTGCTTCCAAGGGCGATGCCATTATCCTTGACTCATTCGCTGGCAGTGGTACCACCGCTCACGCAGTTTTAGCACTCAACAAAGAAGACGGAGGCAATCGGAAGTTTATCCTGATAGAATGCGAAGAGTATGCCGACACTATCACTGCCGAACGCGTTCGGCGCGTCATAAACGGCGTTGAGAATGCTAAAGATAAGACGTTGAAGGAAGGTCTCGGTAGTTCTTTTACCTACTGCACGCTCGGTGAACCTATTGACATAAAAGCGATGCTCACAGGGGAATCGCTGCCATCGTACCCAGTCCTCGCTGCCCACCTATTGTTTGCGGCTGCTGGCATTTCTATTGGAAATACGAAGCTGGCACAGAAAAACGACGATGGGCTTTTTTATTCAGAGGACACAAACGACTACTACTTGCACTACCAACCCGATCTTGCGTTCTTATCCAGCGACGCAGCACTCCTAACACAGGATCACGCCGAACGCATCCGATATGCCAGTCGTCAGAACGGCAAAAAAGCGATTGTCTATGCAGCAGGCAATTACATCGGACAGCGCGAACTCACAAAGATGGGAATCACATTTTGTCAACTCCCTTATGTACTGCATGAAAGGTAGAGAGGTAGAAGCATAATGGAATTAAAAATATATCAACAGAACGCATTGGACGCTTTTACCCGCTGGTTAGAGGCACTATCTGAGGTTGAGAATACTTCAAAAACCGCTATAGAGGCATTGAGACAAGCGGGCGTTGCTGAGATTCCCGCAGAGTTGCGGAATTATCCCGAAAAGGCGTGGCAGAATTTGAAACAGAACGGCGACGTTGCCTCAACTGCTGGCGACTACGTTACTCGCACCGACGACGCAAACCGTCCGATCCCGCATGCCTGTTTTAAAGTACCCACCGGTGGCGGTAAAACGCTGCTCGCAGCATCCGCTTTGGAACGTCTCCACCGGCAGCACGGGCTAACATTATGGATTGTACCGACGAAGGCGATCTACGCACAAACGAAAGCCTCTTTATGGAACAAGGAACATCCCTACCGTAAAATGTTAGAGCGTGCAAGTGCCGGTAGCGTCAAAATGCTGGAAAAGGATGACGCTTTCAATAGAGATGACATCGCCAATTACTTGTGTGTTATGCTGCTTATGTTGCCCGCGGCGAATCGACAAAAAGGCAAGGAATTCCTTCGGATGTTTAGAGATACCGGGAAGTATCCGAGTTTCTTCCCCGACAGCGACGACATCTTCGGTGACGCTCGTATGCGGAATGAATATCCCGATCTGGAGTGTCATAAAAATACGGGGCTCGTCAGGCAGAGTCTATTTAACGTATTTAAAACGCTGAGGCCCGTTGTTATCTTGGACGAAGCGCATAAAGCGTATGGCGCGAGTAGACGCGAGGCAAACGAAGAATTCGCACGCTCCATCAACCGTCTTGATCCTCAAATGATAATTGAACTCTCCGCGACACCCAACCGCGGCATCAGCAATCTGCTCGTTGATATTGACGGAACCGCTCTGAAAAAAGAGGAGATGATTAAGTTACCCGTACAAGTGAAATCCAATTTCAGGAAAAATGCCAAAAACGTCTCTTGGCGAGATGATTGGCAATACACTTTGCAGCAGGCAGTTGACGAACTTGAGCGACTCAATAGTGAAGCAGAATCGCTTGAAAATACCACCGACCAATATATCCGCCCGATCGCTGTTGTCCGAGTCGAGCGGACAGGCAAAGATCAGAGAGATGGCGAGCGGATCCATGCCGAGGATGTACGCCAGTATCTCATCCGTTTAGGGGTACTGCCGGAGGCAATCCGTGTCAAATCTGCCGAAAACGATGAACTCCAAAACGAAGACCTACGCTCTGAAATGTCGCAAGTTCGCTGGATCATTACAAAATCCGCACTGATGGAAGGCTGGGATTGCCCCTTCGCTTACCTATTGGTCATGTTAGACAATACACAAGCACAGAAAGCGATCACGCAACTTGTAGGGCGTGTGATGCGGCAACCGCATGCGCAACTTACAGGACGAGAGGCACTGGATCAGTGTTACGTCTATTGCAATAACACCGACGTGGGCATCGCCGTCGAGCAGGTCAAGCAAGGATTAGAATCCCAAGGTCTCACCGGTTTAGGTAATGAAGTACTCGGTGCTGCAGATACACAGAAACGCTTTGATGTCCGCCCACAAACTGTGAAACGCCGATCGCAATTTCGCAATCAGGTGATCTATCTGCCGATGGTCCTCCATAAGAATGGGGACGAGTGGGGACAGCTCAATTACCAAGCACATATTCTACCGTATATAAAGTGGTCAGAGATCCAAGCTCCGAATCCGAATGCTTCAGCACCTGATAGGACAATATGGCAATCTGCAACCGTTGACGTTGGCGATGCACCGCCTGTTTACCATACCGATCAAGAACCCTATATTGACAAAACAGTTGACATCTCCGATTTTGCGCGCCGTCTGTCAGACCTTCTGCCGAATCCATGGCGCGCTGTTCGCATTGCGTTGCAGATGTTTGAAAGCCTCAAACAAAATGGGGAAACCGAAGAAGATATTTACGGTAAACGTTCTTATCTCGTCCATACGTTGCGAGAGCATATAAAGCGTGAAGTTGAACAGCAGGCGGAACATATCTTTCGTAGAAAACTGGATCACGGTGAAATCCGATTTGACTTAGAGACAAGAGAACCCAACTACAAACTCCGAGACACATATCAAATAGAGGTTAGAGCCGATGATAGACCCCTTACAAGGTATGGTAGTCCGGTTCAGCTCAGCCTCTTTGAGCCCATATTTGAACAACATTTCGATAACGAGTTTGAAAAGAAATTTGCGTATTACCTTGACGAACGTCGCGCTCTACAATGGTGGCATCGCATCGCTGCGCGTCAACGCGGTGAGTATTACGTGCAAGGTTGGAAACAGGGGCGTATCTACCCAGATTTCGTTGCGATGACGCGCGAGTTTGGCGGCTTAACACGCGTCCTAATTTTCGACACAAAAGGAGAGCATCTCGGCGGCAACCTTGATACCGAGTATAAGGAAAAAGTGCTGAAAACGCTGGAGGATACATTCAACAACGCCGGCACGATGACGGTGCGCGAAGGCACAACACGGGCAGGTATCTTTCAACTCGTGTTCAGCGAGCAGCAGTTTCCAGAAATCACTGCGCGTTTAGAGGAAGATAAAATTATATAAGGAATTTACACGCATGCATAAATTTTTGGCCTTAATCAGTTTAAGCGTCCTGTTAATGATATACGTAGGCTGCGATAACATCCAAGAAGTTATTGTCCCTCAACAAGAGGAGACGCTCAAGATCGGTTTTGTTGTTGCTGGTGAACGCGTCACCTATCCAGACGGTGCGGAGATGGCTGTCACCGAGATTAACCAGCGGGGTGGACTTCTTGGAATGCCTGTCGAATTAATCGGACACATTAACCAAGAGGCGGGACCAGAGGTCTCTGTCCAAATCGCTGAAACGCTCATCGTTGAAGACGAAATTATCGCGCTCATAGGACCTAACCGTTCCTCACATGCTGTTGAAGTCGGTCCGGTCGCGCAACGCCACGGAATCCCGATGATCACGACAACAGCAACCAACCCAAACGTGACAAACGCTGGCGACTTCGTCTTCATGGCATCCTTTACGGATAGTTTTCAAGGTGCTGTCATGGCACAGTTTGCTATATCGGATCTCGACCTCTCTACCGCCGCGGTTATCACACGTAGTGGCGATCTTTACACTGAAGGTATCTCCGAATTTTTCGCACTCAACTTCAGCAAACTCGGTGGCGAAATTGTCGCTAATGAATTTTACGAAGGCGATCCGTCAGACTTTACAGCACAATTAACAAATATTGCAGCCGCGAAGCCCGACGCGCTTTTCACAGCCGGTTTCGTTCAGGACATCGCGCTCATAACGCAACAGGCACGAGCAATCCCATTGCAAAACGCCGATGGAGCACCGACAATCTTCCTCGGGGCGGATTCATGGGACAGCGAACTTCTGTTCGATGACGAAGATGCCGAAATAGAAGGCAGCTTTTTCAGTGGACATTTTTCGCCAGACACAAATGAACCGAACGCCAGAGCGTTTGTTGACACTTACGAAGCCATCTATGAATCTACACCTACCGGTGGTGTCGCGGTGAGTTACGACGCTGTCAAACTCTTTTTTGAAGCCGTTGAACGCGCCGGCAGCCTCGACCCAGAAAAGATACGGGAGCAACTCGCTGTTACTGAGAATTACATCGGCGCGACGACCATTGCCAATTATAACGAAAATCGTCATCCGACCAAAAGCGCAGTCATCTTCACCATCAAAGATGGCGAAAAGCGGTTCCATAAGCAGATTGACCCTTAAAACTTGTATAGGAAGTTTTCATGTGTTTAGCAAACCTGATTTTTCTGAAAGAAACCGAAACATTTTACAACAAAAGTAACCTTAGAAACCGAACCTAATAGGCTTTTTGAAAAATGAACTGTTTGCGATTCCAAAAAGGAGATACCTCACCATGAAAACTTCCTTTTTTCTCATATTCACAGCAATTATCGTTTCAGTTTCAGTCTGCTCTTTCCCATCAACCGCACAGGATAACCCACAAATCGGCTTACCCGAAGATGCAATAGCACGTATCGGCAGAGGTGCCCTCGGCGAAGTCCGCTTTTCTCCAGATGGTAGTCAACTGGCGATTTCAACCTCTATCGGCATCTGGTTCCATGATCCACAAACAGGAAAAGCATTAGAGTTGCTCCAACGTCCGAACATAGGATATCCCTTCCCTTTCGCTTTTTCACCCGATGGCAACAGGATTGGCATTGGTGTTCGCGCGAAAAAGGAAAACGCGAGTGGAAGTTCCAGGTATTCAGTAGAGGTATGGGATGCCACTACTGGAGAAGCAAAAGAGATGCGTCTTGGACACTTAGACAGAGTTAAATCCATCACCTTTTCGCCTGACGGAAGTCATATTGCCTCCGCCTCCTTTGACGGGTTTAACAACGCTGCCCGCTTATGGAATGTACAAACCGGAAAACGCATACCCCTAAAAAACACGCATCCAAAAGGGGTCAATTTAGTTGTGTTCTCTTTGGATGGACCAATTTTCGCCACTGTAGGGAGGGACGACAACACAACATACTTGTGGGACGGAAAAACTGGCAATCAGAAAATCACGCTTACTGGACATACAAAACAGGTTTCTTGTATAGCATATTCCCCAGATAACAAGATTATCGCGACAGGCAGCTACGATGGGACAATTCGGTTGTGGGATGCCACCACGGGAACTCACCAAACGACCCTCGCTTCCGCAGTCGGCGGCGTGAGGTCCTTAGCATACTCCCCAGATGGCAACACCATCGTCTGCGGCGGCGGAAACGGGAGTGTGCAATTGTGGGATACACAAACACTGAAACTTAAATCTACGCTCACTGGTCACACAGAGAGGGTTAAATCTGTCGCATACGCGCCAGACAGAAACATGATCGCTACGGGCAGTTCAGATGGAACAGTGCGATTGTGGGATGCCGCGACAGGTAAACCCAAAGCAACACTTACAGGATATATGCGCATCAACGCCGCCGCATATTCGCCTGACAGCCAAACAATTGTCACCGGGAATCAAAACGGAAAGGTCCACTTTTGGGATGCGTCCACAGGAAAGCTTAAAAACACTTTTACTGGAGATAAAGATGATATCATTTTTAACATCACGTACTCTCCCGATGGTAAAACGATTGCTGTGGTGAGTTCATACAATGATCGCGTGCTGTTGCGAGATGCAAAAACAGGCAAACATAAAGCGACACTTGCGCATTTTGGTTTGATTGACACCATCTTTTTGCTACTGCAAAACCGTGAGTATGATATAGGACCTATCGCTTATTCCCCCGATGGGAATACTATCGTTACGGGTGGAGACTATTACACTGTCGAAAAAGGGACAATATATTTGTGGGATGCAAGGACAGGCATACGCAAAAGGGTCATATTTAAAGGTCCAGGTGCTGTGCGTACTGTGGTATTTTCAAAGGATGGGAAAAAAATCATCGCGACTGGGGATTGGAAAAATGAGATACGGGTGTGGGATGCAAGAACAGGAAAGGAACTGACCCCAACGCTTGCTGACATTCCAAGAAGTGGATCCAAGAGATTGTTGCATTCCCCCGATGGTACGACTACTGCACAGGTGAGTCAAGATGGCACTGTGCTAATCCGGGAGCGAAAAACAACTTTACAGAAAGACAGGTGAGTCAAAATGGCACTGTGCTAATCCGGAAGAGAAAAACAACTTTAGAGAAAAAATGTGACATCCTACAAGTTTTGTGGTATAGTTATTGAAACATGGGTTGGGACGAATCCACAAAACTCTGATCATTTTGGGAACACGAAGGAGAAATACATGAATCGACCGCCAGAAGATTTCGTCCTTGTAGACGAAGAACGGCTTCTTAACTTTAGTACCGCCTGCTTTGAAAAAGCCGGTATCACACACGAACACGCCGCACTCATCAGTCG
>VYCT01000231.1 GCA_009843785.1 Candidatus Poribacteria bacterium
TAGCCATAGTGCTTTCGGTACTTATGCGATGAGATGGGGTTTACGCAATTAATCTCTGTTCCCTGCTTTTATTCTAATGGCAGTGGAACCATCAGTCCAAAGAGAGGCATGAAAATTTGAAACCTTATGAACTCCTGCTTATCATCACGCCTGACCATGATGAAAACGAAGCAGAAGCACTAACTGACCAAGTAAAGGGCATCATCGAAAATGGCGGGACCCTCCTGAAACTTGATCCTTGGGGAAAAAAACGACTCGCCTATCCGATCCGGAAACGGAGTGAAGGCTATTACGTGCTCTACATTTTCGAGAGCGCACCGAGTTTTGTCGCAGAATTAAACCAGGCTTTACACGTCATTGAAACGATTCTACGCTACATGATCGTCCAATACGAAGACGATATAGATAAGTTAAAAGCCGAACTTGCCGACGAGGCGGAGCCATCAACATCCGAAGTGGAACAACCGACCCCTGAAGTAGAGGTGTCAACACCTGATGATGATGGAGAAGCAGAAGAGGCAACAAATAATAATGATGCAGAGGCTGAGGATACAGCAGAATCTGCTTGAAATAAGTATTGTTTGAATTTTAGACAGTGGTTTGGGCTTTTAATAAAGGGTGCCAAAAGCACCAAGAGTATATAGAAGAGGAGAAATCATGGCAAGTTACAACAAGGTTATCCTGATCGGGAATCTTACCCGCGACCCCGAAATGAAATATATTCCAAGCGGAACTGCCGTTACGAATTTTGGACTCGCTATGAACGAGCGATATACCGATCGACAGACTGGTGAACAGAAAGACTCTCCTTGTTTTGTTGATGTGGTGGCATGGGGTAGGCAAGCTGAAGTTATCAGTGAATATTTTAGTAAAGGCAGACCTATTTTGATTGAGGGTTCTCTGCAGTATGATTCATGGGAAGCTGAAGACGGCACTAAGCGTAATAAACTTAGAGTCAGGCTCCATCGTTTTGAATTTGTTGGTGGGCGGCGTGATGAAGATGGGATGGGTGATGGTTATGCCGATGCCCAACCCGCAGCGGCACCGACGCAATCCGAATCTTATCAAGAGGCACCGGCTCCCGAAGCCCCCGCGCCTTCCGCAACGGATGATGACATCCCGTTTTAAGTGGGAACACGACAGCGGAACCGTCGTTATACGATGATTCTCTCACACCTCATCTTTTAATGAATAGGTGTGTTGTAGCACCCTTATGGATATAGCGCGTCAGCAACGTTTTGATGCGCTATACTTTGAAAAAGGAATAAATGAATATGGCATTTCGTCGCAGACAGCGCTATCACAAAATTGAATCTTTTGACTACAAAGATATAGATACGCTGCGAAAATTTATTAATGAACGTGGAAAAATTGTAAGTCGCCGGGTCACTGGTTTGTCAGCCAAGCAACAGCGAATGGTGACCCGTGCAGTGAAGCGCGCACGTCATATGGCACTGTTGCCATTTACACGATAGAAGTAGGGATTCAGACCCAGACAACGGGTTGCCCTACAAAAGGTAGTTTAGGTTTTTAATTATGGAAGTGATTCTAAAGAAAAGTGTTGAAGGGCTCGGGGTCCCGGGCGATGTTTTGAAGGTCGCGGACGGGTATGCCCGGAACTATCTCCTGCCGATGCAGTTGGCAGTGCATGCAACAGAGCGGAACCGTCGCTTTCTTGAACACCAAAAACGGGTCATCGATCAGCAAGAATCGAAAGATAAAGAACGGGCACGTGAAATTGCGGCACAGATTACGGGTGTTACTTGCACACTCAAAAGGCGCGCCGGCGAGAACGACCGGCTTTTCGGATCTGTTACCTCTATGGATGTCGCCGAGGCGTTACGGGCTGAAGGCTTTGAATTAGAACGCCGATTTCTCGAACTCGCGGAACCGATCCGTGAACTCGGTGTGTTCATGGTCCCAGTTAAATTGCATACAGATGTCGTCGTTGAACTCCGCGTTGTTGTTGAACGTGAAGCGTAATTATGCAGGCACAAGCCGTTGATTCCCTCTCTGACAAGGATGCTGAACAAGCCGTACTCGGGGCGATGATGACCGAGAAGGCTGTTATCCCTCGGGTAATTGCCCAGCTTGGACACACCTCTGATGCGTTTTTTACCACCGACCATCAGTTGATCTATTCTGCGATCCTTGCCGTATATGAGCGCGTTAGCAACGCGGATCCGCTGCTTGTTGCCGATGAATTGAAACGTACGAATCAGATCAATCGCACGGGCGGCGCAGGCTATCTATATGAACTCCAAGCACCCATTGTGGAAACCGAGAGTACAGAGTTTTATGCTGATATTCTGCACGAAAAGGCGACGCGCCGCCAGTTAATCCAAGCTGGTGCTGCAATTCGAGAACTCGCACAAGATGAGAGCATAGAACTTGCTGAAGTACTCAATCAATCCCAAGAATCTGTCTTTGAACTCGGGCAAAACGATACACAACGCGGATTTCAGCCGATTAACCCACTTGTCACAACCAGTATTGATGCAATTGAGAAATTATTTCACAAACAAGATAGATTCTTAGGGGTCCCCACCGGTTTTATGGATTTCGATCACATGACCTCCGGGTTGCAGCCTGGCAACTTTATCATTATCGCCGCGCGACCAAGTATGGGTAAAACAACGTTAGTGCTAAATATGGCTCAAAACATTGCCATTGAACAGGACCGTCCAGTCGCTATCTTTAGCCTTGAGATGCCCGCACAGGACATCGTCATGCGGATGCTATCTGCTGAATCGCGTATCGATTTTGGGCGGCTCCGAACGGGTAACTTCAGTGAGGATGATTGGAGTCCGTTGGCCGCTAGTGCAAGTCGATTGGGTAAAACGTCCATTCTCATTAACGATAACCGTGGACTTACTGTTCAGGAGCTACGCGCCGAGGGACGACGACTGAAAGGTGAATACAACGATCTTGCACTCATTATCGTTGACTATTTGCAGCTACTGAGAGGGACAGGCAGATACACTCAGCGTGAACAGGAAATCTCCGAAATATCACGCTCTTTGAAAGTCCTTGCATGGGAACTCAATGTGCCAATTATTGCCTGCTCACAGTTGAGCCGTGAGGTGGAACGCCGCCCCAACAAACAGCCGCAACTTTCAGATTTACGCGAGTCCGGCGCAATTGAACAAGACGCAGATATCGTCGCTTTTTTATATCGAGAAGATTATTACGAAGAAGAAGATGCTGGGGATCGTGTTGAAGCAAACCTGATGATTAAAAAACAGCGTAACGGACCGACCGGAACAGTCGTACTCTACTTTACTAAAAAACAGATGCGGTTTGAAAATCCGAGTTAAATAGAAACATGAATCAGCAATCCGCTACGCGTGAAGCCTCCGGTGGTTCTCGGGCTTACCCAATATTAAGACGTATCAAAATTCGGTTGCACAATGTGCTTTCTGAGATAGGGCAAGCCTTTACGCTCTTTTTTCAAACACTTTTTCAAATTTTCCGACCCCCGCTTCAGTTCGACCTGCTCGTGAAGCAGCTGTTGTTGATCGGTTTCAATTCTTTGGCTGTTGTGATGGTATCCGGGTTTTTCACGGGGATGGTCTTAGGCGTTCAGGGCTATATTCAACTCAAACCCTTTGCCGTGGAAGGATCGGTCGCAAGATTCGTCTGTGTCTCGATCGTCAAAGAACTCGGACCGATGATTACTGCTTTTGTGCTTGCTGGACGTATTGGGGCTTCAATTACGGCTGAACTTTCAACCATGAAGGTGACAGAACAGATTGACGCCCTTGAAGTCATGGGAACAAATCCCGTTAAATATTTGGTCGTCCCCCGTTTTCTCGCGTGTTCTATTATGTTGCCGACCTTGACGATCTTCTCAACCTTCGCAGGGATTGCTGGCGGTTTTGTTGCCGTTGTTACCCTGTTTGATGTCAACGGTTACTTTTTTCTCGCTGAAGTCCAAAAAAATTTGTTTGTCGGTAGTGTACTTATTAGTTTGATTAAGGCAACCTCTTTCGGCATGGCGATTGCGGCAGTGGGCTGCTACAAGGGATTTAGCATCCCGACTGCTGGCGGAGCTGAAGGTGTCGGCACGGCTACAACGGGGTCTGCTGTTATTTCGCTCATCACTATCCTTATTTTAGACTTTGTTTTAAACCATATCCTCTTTAACATCTTAGGATTGGTATAATTAACCCAGGTTGCGACTAACAAATTTTGGTGTCTCTGCGTATTTCTGCGGATTTTTTGCCGCTCACAATCTTTACTCTCACTGCGAGGCAAACTGAAAGATTTTCGTAGAAAAAATCGTACTGATAACTGACCACTATGCCCCTGACAACTGAAAGGTTTTCGCAGAAAAACCGTACTGATAACTGACCACTCTAAAAATATGATTTCTGTTAGAAATATCACCAAAAATTTTGGTGAGAAGAACGTTTTAAACGGATTAAACCTTGAGATCCCACGCGGCGAAACCCTCGTCATTATGGGGCGAAGTGGGTCTGGTAAGAGTATCCTGCTCAAAATTATCACCGGACTGATTCCTGCCGATTCCGGTGAAATTTGGTTTGATGGCACAGAAATCTCAAAACTGAAAGCGAAAAAGATAAATGTCCTTCGCCAAAAAATTGGGATGTTATTCCAGTCTGCTGCCTTGTTTGATTCGATGACTGTTGCTGAAAATGTCGCTTTTATGCTTGATCAGCATACAGATTACAGCAAGCAGGAAATCCGTAAGATCGTTGATGAGAAACTTGAACTTGTTGATTTGGCAGGCGTTCAAGAGTTACGACCGGCTGAATTGAGCGGCGGCATGCGAAAACGCGTCGGACTCGCCCGCGCACTCGCTTTTAATCCAGAAGTCATTTTATACGATGAACCGACAACTGGACTTGACCCGGTTACCTGTAACGAAATTAATCAACTTATTCGAGATTTACACGAGCGGTTGCAAGTCACGTCCGTTGTCGTAACACACGATATGCACAGTGCCTTTAGTGTCGCAACCCGAATGGCTATGATTCATGATGGTAAACAGATCGCTTATGGGACCCCTGACGAGATTATCAACATTGACGATCCCATTTTACAACAGTTTGTCTTATTTGGGGCACCAGACCAAATTCTCAATATGGAAAATCCCATTTTGAAAGAATACTTAGGAAGGGAAGCGGAGCTGCCCCACGCCAAAGCCTGAAGCATCTGTTGTTTTGCCAAGATACCAAGCGTGCTGATTTCAAGGTGTAACGCACCTGAACAATAACTATAAGGGCGGCGTTTGATCACTGCCGTAAAAGGCGATGTATCTGCGCTGAAGAGCTTAATGAATTTCTGGACTGCATCTGTAAAAGTCGGTGTCATGATCCTTGTCGCAATCGTTTTTCTGACGATCCTTCTGACAAATGCTGAGAATTGGCCATGGGCAACTGCCGGCGATGAACTGACCTTCCAATTTCAGGCTGTCAATGGGCTCTATGTCGGAGCAGGTGTTTACCTATCCGGTGTATCCATTGGCAAAGTGACCGCTATTGAACTCCGACCGGATACCAATGATGTCCATATCAAGGCGAAAGTCAAAAATGGGTTTAAGTGGTTACGGGAAGACTGTGGTGCCAGAATTTCTATGAATGGGTTCGTCGGAGAGGTTTACATCGCACTTGACAATGGACCCATCGGCAATCCACCCCTAAAACCTGCGAACCTCCCGATTATCGGAAAAGATCCTGTTAATGCCTTAGAACTCCTTGAGCAAACAAGTGCTGGTATGACACAGGCAATTGAACTCACCACTGCTGCGAATGAAGTCCTTCAGGCGAACCAAGAAGCAATTCAACTCGCTATCAAAGAGATCCGGGATGTTGTCGCACTCACCGGAAAAACCATTGAGAAATTAAGCGTTGACTCTGGAGAGACAGTCAAGACTTTAACAGAACTTGCACAAGCAAACGACGAACGCTTTCAAGAAACCCTTTTAAAGGTTAACAGTCTTATTACGCAGTTGGAAGGCGATTCCCTCATGGTCAGTAGCCAGGTGAGTGATATTACCCGTGAAATCTTAAGAGTCCTAAACCAAAATTCACCAAAACTAAACACCATTTTTACCGATGTACGCGCAACGACAACAGAATTCCGCCGAATCGCACAGGATTTTCGATCCAGCTTCAATACATTATCTGATCAGGTTTCCACCTTGGTTTCACAAAGCAGCGATGCTGTTAAAACTGGGGAAGCCAATATTGCACCTATCTTAGAGAATTTACAGGCGACAACCGACGCAATCAATGCCTTAGAGGCGAAAGTCAGCGACACCCTGACGAGACTCAATGAGGGGGAAGGCACTTTTGCGCAGCTGCTTAATTCACCGGAACCCCTTCAAGAAGTCCGCGGTGCTTTGCAAAATCTTAATAAGACAATGAATGCAGTGACGGATCTCTCACAACGCACCGAGGAGAAGATCGGACGCTTTGAATCGCCACTACAGTTTGGATGGGATTATGAACTCCGTTATTTAAGTCTTGAGGAGCGACTTTACAACGAACTGGCGTTTTCGCTCTCACCACAATCAAAGGCACATTACAGGATTGGGGTCGGTGTTCGCGACGAAACAGTTCGGTTCGAGATTCAGTATGCACACGATGTAACTGACTATCTCAGGGCACGCGCAGGCTTCATGCGTTCCAGGGTTGGTGCGGGGATCGATTTGTGGGTCTGGTCCCGACGCTTAGGTCTCAGTATTGAAGGAATAGGGTTGACCAGTAGTGAACCGGAATTGAACACAGAAGTCGCACTGCAATTTTTCCGATACGGACAACTCCTCCTCGGCGCTGAGAATTTGACAGGTAAACGGCGTTGGACGACCGGTTTCCGTTTTTTTAACAGAGCGTGGTAAGATCGACGGCGCGCAAGCAACGCGTTTCAAACTTTGTCAACATTTAAGGGAGCGGTAGCGTTAAAGATGGCACGAGAAAAACGTAAATTCGTCTGTCAAGAGTGTGGATATACAACGCCAAAGACGCTCGGACGGTGTCCGAGTTGTAAAAGTTGGCAAAGTTTCGCCGAAGAAGTCGAAACCCTCATTACGCCATCAAGACATCGAGGGATCGGACAGGTATCTCGTGAACCTGAACCGATCTCGCAGGTTACCGCAAGTGAGGTGGAACGCCACTTAACAGGAATGTCAGAATTTGATAGGGTACTCGGTGGTGGGATTGTTCCAGGGGCTGTTGTGCTTATCGGTGGAGACCCAGGAATCGGTAAATCTACCCTGTTGCTGCAGGCGAGTGACGCATTGAGCCGCAATTATGGAGACGTGCTTTATGTCTCTGGCGAGGAATCTGTGAGTCAGACAAAACTCAGGGCAACGCGACTCGGGGTCAAGTCTGATACGCTGTATGTGCTGTGTGAAAATAATTTGGAACAGATTGAAAAACATATTGACGAACAGAAACCGAAGGTTGTCGTCATCGATTCTATTCAAGCCGTCTATTTAACGAGTATTCAATCTGCACCGGGGAGTGTTACGCAGATTCGTGAGTGTACGGGACATCTCCTCATTTGCGCAAAGAACCGCAATATTCCGATCTTTCTTGTCGGGCATGTGACAAAGGAGGGCGCAATTGCTGGTCCCCGCGTCTTGGAACACATGGTCGATACCGTACTCTATTTTGAAGGTGAGGGGCATCATATCTACCGGGTACTCCGAGCCATCAAAAACCGATTCGGTTCGACAAACGAAATCGGTATATTTGAAATGCGGAGTACGGGGCTTGCCGATGTGATGAACCCTTCAGAGATTTTTTTGAGCGATAGGGAAGAACAGGTTTCAGGGTCTGTCGTCGTCTCAAGCATGGAAGGGACACGTCCATTACTCATGGAGGTACAGGCACTCGTTGTACCTACCAATTACGGAAATCCTCGCAATACGGCAGCTGGCGTTGACCGACACCGCATTGCGCTGCTCATCGCTGTGCTCAATAAACGCGTAGGGATGGACGTTGGCGATTCTGATGTTTTTGTTAACATTACCGGCGGATTACGGATTGATGAACCCGGGATAGACCTCGGTGTACTGATGGCTATATCTTCAAGTCATCGGGATATGCCTATAGATCGGCAAACGGTGATGATCGGCGAGGTCGGGCTTGGCGGCGAAATTCGACCTGTCACACATGTGGATAGGCGGATCCGGGAAGCCGCAAAATTGGGTTTCAGGCGAGCGATTTTTCCCCAATATAACCGTAAAGGCTTAAATATTGATGAGGACATTGAACTTGTCGGTGTTAAGGATGTATATGACAGCTTAGCGGCTGTATTGGAATATAGTAAAGCTTTTAATTAATTATACACTTTTATAA
>VYCT01000106.1 GCA_009843785.1 Candidatus Poribacteria bacterium
GCATTTTTCTCACACGAAATACAACCTTATTTCTGCTAAATTGACACCTATGGTGAGGTTTGAGACCTCACCATACGTGTTAATTTAGGGATTTTCGGCAACATTTTTGTCCCGGATCCCTCTATAGATGCCGCCCCTACGGGGCTAATTTTTCCTTGATACGCGTTTCTACAAAAATGCCGTCGCTACGCGACTGAAGAGGGCTTTGAAGTCTTCAATGTTTCTGCGTAATATCCGGTTCGGTTGGGAATGCAGATTGCAACCCCCCTTTATCCCACCTTATCAGGGACAGGTGAGTACGCCGCAAAACCGAACCTACCGGACCTGGGAAAATCGAAATTACCGGTTTAAATAATTAAACTTCATCAAACCGTACTTACTGAGTCTGGCGCATTCGGATATAACAATCTATCCACTTCGCTTTAACCTGCCGACGCGTTTTGCATATTTTTCACCGAGATGGAACACCCAAAATCCGAGTGGGATGAGCAGCACACCGATGATGAGTAATAGAAACAGATTCCCTAACTGGCTCTCAACCGATGCGTTATCAAGCATCGCTGCACGAATGGATTTGAGGGTATAGGTGGCAGGCGAAATTTTGGAAATCGGCTGAAGCCATACCGGTAACACCTCAATTTCGTAGTAGATACCGGAAACCAACAATAGCATCGACTGGATGATACCCGTTGCGGCTTGTCCCTTCTCTGGCGAGAGTAACGGAAAAATCGCTGCCATCAGCCCGATACCGATGAACGAGAGGCTTGAAATAGCAACCGTTACTGCCATTGTTAGCCAATTCGCATTCCTTAAGTCGATATGTTCACCGAAAAAGAGGGGCATTATCGCCAATACCAGCCCGGTTCGTAACAGTCCATATAGGATCGCAAAGAGGCAAGATCCGACGAGATGCGTAATCCGGTAGATCGGTGCCATGAAAGTATATTCGATGGTGCCTTCCCACCGTTCCCAGGTAATCGCATCGCTGACCTCGCGCATCATAATTGAGAGGAACCCCCAGATTAATGCGCCAATCACGAGATAAAGTACATCTTTACTGCTGCCCCGCCCTACCATAATCAAACCGATTGTTAGCGCATTGACAATGGAATAGCTAAAAAAGAGTATTTCCCAACTCAGGTACCGCTTCAGCAGATTAAAGTTGCGTTCAATGAAGGCGTAGGAAACAACAGTTTCACGTAGAAGATTCAGCATTGTTAGGCTTCCTCCTCTATCTGCTTACCGGTGAGTGCGATAAAGACATCTTCTAATGTTCCAGGTGCGCCGTTCTCTGATGGCGTATTAGCGATGAGTTCCTCAACAGTTCCCTCCGCGATAAACCGTCCGTTATCAATAATTGCAATTCTATCACACAATTTCTCGGCTTCTGCCATATCGTGCGTCGTCAAGACGATAACAGCATTCCGTTCTCGCCGTATTTCTTCAATAAAGGCTTGGACATCGCGCTTAGATTTCGGATCAAGCCCGGTTGTCGGTTCATCCAACAAAAGGAGCATTGGCGTTGTCAGCAGCGCGCGTGCGATAGCGACTTTCTGCTGCATACCGCGCGAGAGCTGCTCCATCTCCTCGTCCATCCGATCCGGATCAAAGCCGAGCCGTTCTAAAATCCGTTTTGCTTTCCGTTCGGCTTCCGTTGCCGAAATACCGTAGAGACGTGCAGCGTAAATCAGGTTTTCTGCTGAAGAGAGCCGTTTAAAGAAGGAGGCTTCAACAGAGACACGGTTCATGACCTGTCTCACCTTCAGGCTATGTGTTACAACATCGTCTCCGAAGACGTGAATACTTCCACTATCGGGCAGAAGTAGCGTCGAAATAAGGCGGATCAGGGTCGATTTCCCGGAACCGTTTGCGCCGAGGATACCGTAGATTTCGCCGATGTTAACCTCCAAAGAAATATCGTCAACCGCTCGGATGATCTCTTTCTCACGGTTGAAAAGGTTGAGTATCTTTTGATGAAAACGTAGTTTTTTCTTTGTCCGCTTGGTGCGGTGAAAATGTTTCGTTACGCCACGAACAGCCAAGCCGTGGATGGGGTTTGCCACCTTTTTTTCTTCCACTAAACTGAACAACCTCCAAAATCCTTGACATTTCATAGGGACTTCTATATATTATACCCAAAGTTGGTGAAGATTTGGTAATTTATTTTTCGTCTATTCAAAAGGGAGTGGTGTATTTAGCAACGACACCGACATCACTTATGTTGTTAGGGCTTATACGAATACGAGAGCGGAGGAACAATGCCGAAAATCAAAGGGCCTGCTATTTTTCTCGCCCAATTCATGCGGGACGAGGCACCCTATAACACTATGGAAAATATCGGGAAATGGGTCTCAAACTTGGGGTACAAAGGCGTTCAACTTCCCGGTTGGGACGAGCGTGTGCTTGATCTTGGAAAAGCCGCTGAATCCAAAACCTATTGCGATGAATTTAAAGGGACGCTTAGCGAGATGGGACTTGAAGCGACGGAGGTGGCGGGCTACCTCGCCGGGCAGGTCTTGGCTGTGCATCCGGCATACGAAGTTATGTTTGAGGCGTTCCATCCACCGGGCTTGCGCGGCGATGAAAGGACAGCATGGGCAACAGGTGAATTGACGAAATGTATCCACGCTTCGGTGAACATGGGACTTGATGTTATTCCCGTGCTTTCAGGCGGTTTTGCGTGGCACACTGTTTATCCGTGGCCCCAACGTCCTGACGGGATTATTGAAGAGGCGTTCAAGGAACTCGCGGCACGGTGGTCTCCATTGTTGGATCTGGCACACGATAACGGTCAGGTCTTTGCCTACGAACTCCATCCGGGTTCAGACATTTACGACGGTGCGACATACGAGATGTTCTTGGATTGGACGAACGACCATCCGGCTGCCTGTCTTAACTACGATCCGAGCCATTTTCTGCTTCAACAGCTCGATTATATCGACTTCATCCGACTTTATGGGGAGCGCATCAAGGGATTTCACGTTAAAGACGCTGAATTCCGCCCGACAGGTCGGGTTGGGGTTTACGGTGGCTATCAATCTTGGGCTGGACGTGCGGCGAGATTCCGATCGCTCGGCGATGGACAAGTGGATTTCACACAGGTGTTTACACTGCTTACCGAGGCAGGCTACGACAGTTGGGCAGTGCTGGAATGGGAATGCTGTGTTAAAAGTTCAGAACAGGGCGCGGCAGAGGGTGCACCGTTTATCGCCAAACATATCATTGAAACAACGGATGTTGCCTTTGATGATTTTGCAGGCGGTGAGACGGACGTGGAACGGAATCGGGACATTCTTGGATTGAATTGAAGATAGTTATTGAACACTGACAACTGAATTGGAGTGAGATACTATGGAATCTTGGAACAGAAAATTAAGAATGGGCATGATAGGTGGTGGGCAGGGCGCGTTCATTGGTGGCGTTCACCGTATCGCTGCCACGCTCGATCAGCAAATCGAAGTTGTCGCGGGGTGTTTCTCGCGGGATCCGGAAAACACGCGGATCACCGGTGCAGAGTTATATCTCGCCCCAAATCGCTGCTATAACAGCTATGCGGAGATGGCAGCAGCCGAAGCAACACTCCCCGAAAATGAACGTATCGATTTTGTGAGTATTGTCACACCAAACATCTCCCACTTTGAGATCGCGAAAACCTTTTTGGATGCGGGTTTCCATGTCGTTTGCGATAAACCGATGACCTACAGTCTTGACGAGGCGGAGGCTCTTGTCCAACTCGTTGAAGATTCAGGGCTTGTCTTCGCGTTGACACACAATTATACAGGGCATCCACTCGTGCGGCATGCGCGTGCGTTGTTCGCTGAAGGTTCAATGGGACAAATCCGTAAGGTTATCGTCGAATACCTTCAGGACTTCCTAATGGTGCCACATGAGAAACTCGGTCAGAAGCAGGCTGCATGGCGCGTGGATCCGGCGCAGTCAGGTATCGGCGGCACGATGGGCGATGTTGGTACGCACTGCGTTAACCTGCTCGAATATGTCACCGGGGATCCGATTACCGAACTCTGTGCGGACAAAAGCACCTTCCTTCCGGATAGAGTACTGGATGAGGATGTCAATGCCTTGCTCCGTTTCAAAGGTGGTGGAAAAGGCGTTTTAAGCATCAGTCAGGTCGCCACCGGAGAGGAAAATGGACTTACGCTCCGTGTCTATGCGGAACAAGGCGCGGTGAAATGGGCACAAGAGAATCCGAACTATCTTGAACTCTATCGTTACGGTGAACCGCGACAGACGCTTACACGCGGTCAGGGTTACCTTTCCGATGCAGCAGCGGCAGGCGCACGTATCCCGACTGGACACCCCGAAGGGTACTTAGAAGCGTTCGCGACCATTTATGTCGGTGTCGTTGAAGCCATCCGGCGATATATTGATGGCACTCCGATGGCAACCGAGGCTTATGATTTCCCGACAGTCTATGATGGATTGCGGGGTATGCAGTTCATTTACAAAGCAGTTGAGTCTTGTGAGAACGGCTCGACCTGGGTCACAATGTGAAAGAAGTTATCGGTTGTCAGTTATCAGTGCAAGAGGATTTTGGCGTACATCAGACCTTTCTTTCAACTGACGACCGAGGACTGGAAACTGACAACTATAAAAGGAGACTGGCATGCAAGTACCTAACACTGAACCTTTCCGCGTCGGATTTCTGAACGTTGACTCGTATTCGCACATGCCGCTATGGGCACCGCATATTAACCCACGCGCAGGTCAAAAAGACACGCCGTTCACAGGCATGCGAATTACGCACTGCTGGGATATTGAATACGAGAAGGCACAAGCCATCGCGGCAACTTACGGATGCGAAGTCGTCAAAAATTTTGATGATATGTTGGGAAAAGTAGATGGCGTGATCTCTGGCGGTTATTATAATCATCCGTGGAACCATATCCTCCACGAACCTTATCTCGAAGCGGGTTTACCCAATTTGATCAACCGTCCGTTTGCGAATTCGCTTGTCAAGGCAAAGCAGATGATTGAACTCGCAGAAAAAAGCGGTGCGACGATCCTTGCGCCGTCAAGCCATGAGCACAACGATGCTATCTCACGCGCGAAGGCATGGGCAAGCGATAAACAGGTCGTCTGCTACACGGCGACTAATTCGTTTGACGACTATCCGACACACGGCATTCACGGTGTCTATATGGTCTGTAAGGCGATTGCGGAAGCGGGAAACTCAGTGGTGTCCGTCGCGTATCGAGCCGACAGTTGGCATAGCCCACCTGGTGTCATCACTTTGGAGCATGTTGATGATAACGGACGACAATTTTACGGCACCCTTCATCAAGTCAGCGGTTCTTGGGGCACAGTGCAAATTCATACACAGGAGGCTTACGGCGGCGAGAATTTTAGAATCCACACGGGTACTGGCTATCCGTATGACAAGACGGAAATCTGGTTGCCGACGATTTGGGCGTTCCAGAACATGGCACTCCATAACGAGATGCCGCAGACGTTCGATCAGCTTCTGCACAAGACAAACGTTTTCCTTGCAGGTTGGAAATCGGTCTTAGAGAACGATGGCAAACCTGTCGAATTAACAGAGGTTGCTGAGGAATGGACGGCACCGGCTGAGTTGCCAAACCATCCGGATCACGATACGGTCTCACTGTTCCAGAAGAAATTCGGGGATGTCTAAATAGAGTACTTCCGATAGTAGGACTGATACAGAAAGACTTAGGAAGGCTGCTTTTATAATAGTAGGGGCTGGGTAACCCAGCCCCTACGGGCGTGTAATGTGGTCTTATCGCGGAGTGTGCACATATTTTCCGATTTTACTATAGTACACATCAACATATAACAGGAACATCAATGCGCATAGAAATCTAATGCGATGCTTTGACACTTGCCCAGGTGGTTGCGAGTTTATCCGCGGGATCTACAGGTAAAGCCGTTAGGTCTTCCATGCTCCGCGCGATATCGTCTTCCGATAAAGCCCGCTCCCAGACCGTAACCTCATCAATAACCCCGTTGAACTTTTGTCCGGTGGCACCCCATGAACCGATCATGGTATCGCCTGCTGTTCCGAGGTACTCAATTCCCGCTTTGCCAGCATCTTCTACGACTGACTTACCGTCAATGTAAATTTGTCGGGATTTGCCTTCCACATCCAGCCAGAAAGTGATATGTGCCCATTTGTCGGCTTTAACGGCGGCAGGCGCGTCAAGATCGTTGGCATAAAACCCCATGCGAACAGTGCCGCTATTATAGATACGGTAGTGTAGACTCGTATTTTGTGCGTTGACCTGTGTCTGTGAGAAAACACACTGCTGGTCGCCACCGCTCAATGCTGGCTTGACCCACATCGTTACAGTAAAACTCTTTTCGTTGATTTCAATATAAGGTGCCTTGACCTCGCCTGCTTGCTCGAACCCCAAGGCTTTTCCAAATTTACCATCAACCCAATCCGCATCTCCGACGAGTTCTGCGTCGTTTCCATGCGGGGAAAGATCTTCCATCGCATCTCCTTTGCCTTCATTGAGTGACAAATACAGCAACAGCTCCTTATCCTTCAGGTCCAACGCTTCAGCATGGAAGGGCATCAATATCAACCCTGCAAGGATCAATGTGGAAAGTAATATTCGATATAGCATAAAAGTTATCTCCTTTTAAAGTAAGTGTAAGTAAAGTTCTTCTAACCAATTTTATACCCGTTCAGTCTAACACAAGAATTCCGGAGTGTCAAGATTTTTTTTATCAGTATGTAACTCAAGTTGCTACCTAAAAGGTTATAGGCAGCCTGCGTTATTAAGTATGCCCCCTTTCGTGCAGTCGCGTCTAAAGAATGCCCTCTTTTGGGCAGGGGGTTCTCTGCGTTTTGTAGAAAACTCCGCCAGCATGGTATCGCTCGGATTGGCACGGAACTTGCTAAATCTGCCAATGTGTAGATCGGTTTGCTTCAACCAGAAAAGTTATGTATGGGTGGCAAGTTGGATTGTTTTAGCACACTTTCAAAAGGAGCCATCATAATGAAAAACGGAATCCATTTTATAACATTTGCGATAATCATCGGTATTCTCTCACTCAATACGGCACCTGCCTCTATTGTAACAGATGGACTTGTCAGCTATTGGCCCTTTGATAGAGGATACATTATTGATAAAACAGTAAAAGATGTATCGGGGGACAACAACGGCACAATCAGAGGAAATCCCAGAGTTGTTCCGGGTCAGATAGGCGAGGCACTTGAATTTGACGGTGTTAACGATTTTGTCAACTTAACCACACTTGGCGATTTTGGCGGACAGATTGGGACATCCTCTTTTGAAGTCTGGATCAAAACCCAAAATAAGAAGGATTGGATGACGTTAATTAATACGCATGGCGCGGCATGTCCTAATTGGGGCGTAGAACTCAATGGCGTTAATGTCAGAAATGACTTTGAGATCATGAAGGGGGTGCTTCATTACTACCTTGCTCCTGACTACCTTGACCTAAGAGCTCACCTAAGAGCCATAGGCACCCTAAGAGGATGTAGCGGCGGTACAAATAGTGCGGGTATTTTTGATGGCGAATGGCATCACATTGTTTGTACAAATGACTATATGATACATGAAGACGGCAAGAGCGGAAATGGTAAACAAATTATCTATATCGACGGTGTACCCATTTCTACGAGCGAACATGGTTTTGCAGGGAGCAATAAAAGAGGATTTTCGCCATTTACAGTACCTGTCCATCTTGGTGCCAGAAAATTTCCGGGGCAAGCCGATGGTCACTTCATGGGTATGATTGATGAAGTCCGTTTTTACGATCGTCCGCTCACAGCGGAGGAAGTGATCCAGAATTTTGAATCAACCGAACCTTATAACGTCGCGCCTAAAGATAAATTGTCAACCCTCTGGGCGACATTGAAGACAAAATGATAGCGTTACCCACATTCAAATTGTGGCAATAGCAAGTTTCGGTCAGAAATATGTAAACATGAGTTTGAAAAAGTTTAGGCTCATATAAAGACTGTGCGCTAACGAATATGTCAAACTCACGTGGTGACTGCTTCCAGAAAAAACAAGTATACTGCCTACTTCTTCTTGTTCCCCTATCCTTTTTTAGGCAATCTATATATTTTTACGTTGTAATATTCTTGTAAAAAATCAATTAGATGTTTAAGATATTCAGGTGGATTGTCCCGTTTCGTGATATGAAATAACTCTCTCCCAACGGAAGATAAGCGAAATCCTGATATTGTAATCTGTTGGTGATCCTCTGTTTTAAACGGAGGATTGGCAGATGGATTTATGGGGATATAAATTTCGTTATTATACCAAAAA
>VYCT01000210.1 GCA_009843785.1 Candidatus Poribacteria bacterium
CAATATAAAATATATAATATAAACTCAAATTAACTTAAAACATCTAAATAATAAACCTAACCATCTTTCTAACTGCTGATGGCTGACAACTAAACCAAATGTTACACTTTTCGCCAAATTATTTTTTTTTCAAACGGAGAGCAATAACAAAATTGCCCCTAAACCCTTACAACGACTAAGTTTACGCCGATAACCCATTCACCCCAAATGTTACACTGGTGTAACATTTTAAAGGAGTCCATACATGAAACTCAAAGAGAACCACAAACAATTTGTCGTCAAATCCTTCGCATGCTTTATAAAATTAACCGACATCGTTGACGCATTCATTGAAGAATTTGAAGACGAACTGCCACCCCTCGGAATTCCAGACATACCCAGCATTGATCAAATCATGGCTGAACCCCTCGACGACAGCGAGCTCCGCAGCAGATCCGAATTTATCGCGATGTACGTCAAGAAAAACCTGAAGGCTTTCGATGAAAAATACGGCAAGGACACAGATGAGAAACTCAATGCAAGTGCCCTCGCCGCGTTCAATGAACGACGTGCAGACAGATACATCAAAAATTACCAGCTATACTTTAACCAAGAACGTGCGGCGTATGAAAAGCAGCTCCGCCAAGACCTATTCAATCAATTCCGACGCTTGGACATCAACCACCGCCAATTTCCTGAGAAATACCGCGACCTCTTTAACCAAACTCGAGAGCAGTACTGCGCGAGTTACCGCGTCCCAGACCTCACCAACCCCGAAAGTCTTGCACGAGAATTAGAAACCCTCTACGGCTACCAAAAACAACGCATCTTTCAAGTAGAAAATCAGACGGAAATTACAAAACATATAGGGTTAGCACACCAAATCCTAAAAACCCTCGTCGCCTGCAATGCCCTCAACGCAGAGCAAGACATAGTAAACATCACACCCGAAAACCCAAAACCACTGGAGGAGAAAAAATAACCGTCGAGGCCCCTGGCCCGGTAGGTTCGGTTTTGCGGTGTACTCGCCCAAATGCGACTTGCATTCCAACCGAACCGAGATTGAAAAAGAAAATCAAACATTTAGAGAATCCGATAATTTATCTAAAACTATAGTAAAACCTAAAAATAAAGAGACACTTTCATCCGCCCGGTAGGTTCGGTTTCCTAACCGAACCGGTGTGGAGTGCCCAATTAATTCTAAACTTTACTATAAATAGCCCTGATGAAGAATGAAATCGCGCTTGACAAACGTCGGCTCATAAGTTAATATTAATTACAGAAACCAAGATGGAGTTTCAGTCGCATCTGGAACGCTATCCTGAAATCAAACATACTTACAGAAAGACAGAATTCAATTGTGGCAATATTCTACCGAGGCGCGGGGATTGGTACTTACTGGCATACTCACGATGCAAGACAAACCGGATTCATTGCACGGGCACCCCAAATGCACCCAACGCCAGACCGGCTGATGCTTCATATCGCGAGAGGCACTGTTAACAGCCCTTTCGTCTCGCTAACTCGCTCGTATGGAATTGCTCTAAATTATGCTAATTTTTTTGGAACCGAGGTACCTACACCACAACATCCGGCATACGTTTATGAAATAGAGATTAACGAGCCTATACCTTCAGATCTTCAACTTTTAGATCCAATCAAGGAAGTTGCTCCCATTTTGCCGCCGCCCCTCGGTATAAATCCACCATACCAGCATGATGGCGGGCCCGCTTTCTTATTAGGCGTTGTTGACCCAATAAATATGAGAGAGTTCCTGACACAGCAATCACCACAACCCCCTGCTAGTGCCGGAACACCGAGGACTCCTAATCTTTCAATCGCTTTAGAAACACTTGTCCGAACACTACGGGACGCGGAAATCCTTGCAGAAGGCACAATACCAGCACACTGTGTGAACCATCGTTTTGAGGTTTATTAACCGGACACCCGCACACAAATCGGAGAAACTGTCATGTCGAAATATCAGACACAGCCCATTAAGATGGCTCCTTATCAAATCCAGACGATTTCTCTTAAGGAACTTCCATCTGGCAGCGAATTAATAGAGTTCCTGAGAGTAGAAATACCTTACGGAAAAACGTATGGACGGATTCCATTCGCTCGAGTCCTCTACGCTTTCAATGGTGTTGAACAAAAAAAGGCAGTCCCTATAGATCTCGATAAGGGCGCGTTCAGTGATAGCAGTTTCGAGAACGTATTTCAAGATGAAGAACTCGAAAAAACATTCAGGAAAATCGCTCCCGAAGTTTTCCGCAATGCAGCACCACAAATCGTTGAAGTAGTTAGCAAAGCTGCCACTTTGAGACAGTCGTTGGAAAAGCGTAAGATCAATACTCTGAATGAATTCATGGAGTGGGTAGAAAGCATAAATCCCGAATTGGAATCGGAAAGGTATTTGTTTCGGGGTTTATCAAACGAAAAATACCTGATAGAAGCATCCGCTTGGCGGCGACTCCCGCCTGAATATAACAGAAGCAGTTACGAGGAATTTCTTGAAATCAATAAATTTCTAATCAAGGAAGCACGTCTCCAAGGGCACGACCACAAAAATGGACGAGAACTGAAAGATTTGGAAATACTTGCCGAACTTCAGCACTTAGGTGCAGCAACTTGTCTAATTGATTTCACCTATAGTGCACAAGTTGCTCTCTGGTTTGCTTGTCAGCCGGATGAAAAAGAAACGTCAAATTGTAGCGAACCCTCAGATGGTAAGGTTGGGGCAGTTCTTAACAACCCAAATACAATTGAAGAAATTACACCCAAAATGTTAGAAGAAAGAGATTTTGATTCTTTCTTCAACGCGCCAAGTCAAAAGTTATGGCAACCCCAACTTTTTCGATGGCAACCGAGGCACTTGAATAATCGGATTGCTTCACAACACTCCATCTTTTTGTTGGGAGGTAACCAAGTTATTTATTCAGATGAAGAATGTATCATAGAAGCAAGTTGCAAAGAAGAAATACTAAAATCTCTGGAGATATGCTCACATATTACTGAAAAAAGATTATTTTCCGACTTTGAAGGTTTTGCACGTCAACATGCCCATAACAAACCTTTCCCAGTACCCGATTATCTTGTTCTCGGTCATCAAGCGTACCAAAGACAGGAATACGAGGAAGCTATTTTGAACTATAACAAAGCAATTTCTTGGAATCCCAAAGATGCAAATCCCTATTTCTGGCGCGGACACGCGAACGTTGCGAGACAGAAATATAGGGAAGCCATTGATGACTTTGACGAGGTTATTCACATCGAAGATAATGTAGCATCTGTCTATCAGATTCGGGGTTATGCAAAATCGTGTCTTGGCCTCTATAGCGATGCAGAGCAGGATTACCTAAAAGGTTTGCAATTGGCTCAGCAGGCTAACAATGAACAATACGTTAAAATAATCCGGGAAGCTCTTCATGAACTTAATTCTCACACTACAAGTGGAACTCAGAGTTGATATTTCCTGAATAAATTTACTTCAGCACAAACACTTAGGAATCATGCCTAATGCAACACCTTTTTGAAAAACTACGTGAGGACACACTGAAATGGCGCAAAGACGGATACCCCTGCCAAGATTACCCACTTATCGGAGAAGTCCTACGCTACCAATTTGAAGGCGAAACAGATGATCGTGTCCACCTCAAATACCTCCGCGAACCGCAATTTCAATCGCTGGAACTTTACTGGTATCTAAGGTTAGTCCTGAAAACCCCACATATTGTAAACCTCTACAGACATTACTACGACACCGGCGATATACGCGATTTCTGTGAAGCTTTCGGAATTCCACTCACGCCAAACGATCTGATATACATTACGAATGTTGATGCAGTTATTAATTTGGTGGAAAACAACCCAGATTTTGTTAAACTGAAACAAATTGATCCGGTTTACGAGGCTGTAACACTCCCGTATCCGAGTTATATTTTCGCGCTTGCAATGGGCACAGGCAAGACGGTTCTTATCGGCACAATCATTGCAACCGAATTCGCGATGGCACTTCGCTATCCTGAGAGGGACTTCATGAAAAACGCCCTCGTCTTTGCCCCCGGCACAACTATTATTGAGAGCCTCCGTGAAATCAGCGACATCCCTTTCGATCATATCCTACCGCCCAGCCTACACCGTGATTTTCTCGCCAACCTTAAAATCACCTATCCACAGACCGGAGCAAAAGAAATCCAAGTCCAAACCGGCAGTACTTACAACGTCATCGTCACAAACACTGAGAAAATCGCACTGCGGGCAAACGTCAAAAAGCGAAGCAATCAGACAGAAATTGCGTTCGAGGAGAAGAAGGAGCAAGCAGAGTTAGAGGCAAACCTCCGACTTCAAAAAATCACAAGCCTACCAAGTTTAGGTGTGTTCTCGGACGAAGCACATCATACTTACGGAAACAAAATAGACGCAGAACTTAAGCGGGTGCGTGAAACGGTTAACTACATACATGAGAAAACGCCTCTCGTAGCCGTTATCAATACCACCGGCACGCCTTACGCCAAGCGGCAGATGCTCAGAGAAGTCGTTGCATGGTACAGCCTCGGCGAAGGAATTAAGGACAACATCCTCAAAAGTCTTCACAACGGCATTGTTCAGTACCCTATCGGAACGATTCCTGACCAAGACGTGATCCGTAACGTTATCAACGACTTTTTTGACAACTACCGTGATGTAGCATTGCCCGATGGTGCAAAAGCGAAAATCGCCTTTTACTTCAAGACACAAGAGCATTTGGATACCTCTCATAAGCACATTCAGAACGCGCTCACAGAAATCGGAGAGAGTACCACACAGATACTCGTTAATACCCAAAAATCCAGTCAAACCGAGATTGATGAGTTCAAGCGACTGAACGACTCTGACAGTCAGAAACGTATCATTCTCCTTATTGGCAAAGGGACAGAGGGATGGAATTGTCCAAGTCTATTCGCTTGCGCGCTTATCAAAGAACAAACAACGAGTAGCAACTTTATCTTGCAAGCCTCAACCCGATGTCTCCGTCAGGTGAAAGGCAACACGCACACTGCGAAAATCTTTTTAGATACCAAAAACAGTACGATTTTAGATAAAGAATTGCAGGCAAACTTCGGTACGACACTCGGCGAACTCCGCACGCAAGACGCGGAAACGGAAGAGGTTGCACTCCGCATTCGCAAAATCGATTTACCTAAATTACAAATTATGCAATTAGTACGTCGCGTTGTCCCACTGGAAAATACGCCTAAAGATATTCAGTTGCGTATCCCTACAGACATTAGGGAGGCATCACCTACTTTTCGCAGCATTCTGACTCCTGACTTTACGCAGCGGAGTACTTCGCCGCTGACAGCGTTAGGCGCGCAGGACGAAGTTGAGATAAAGAATCAGACAACAGATTGCTACACGTTCGCCAGACGACTCGCAACAAACTATCACCTCTCCATGATGGAAACCCTCAAAAACCTCAAAAGACTCTATCCAGAGGGACAAATCCCGTATGCCCACTTCGATTCGCTATGCAAACAAGTGGAAGACCAGCAGCAAAATTACGAAGTGATTGAGGAACATATTGCAGAACACCTCGCGCTTATCCGTATTCACGATGACGATGGTAATCTACTTTTTGAAAAAGATGATACCGACGGCTCCTACGTTCACAAGGTACGTCTCCGTAAGAGTAAGGCTGACCTGCTGCTCAGCGAAGATGACTTAGATGACGACCATGATGTGAGTTATCATTATACGCCCTATGATTTTGATAGCGGCCCGGAGCAGCACTTCTTTAAAACGATTTTATCAACCTTGAACCAATCCATTTCAGATGTTGAAGTCCTTCTATTTACCGGAAGTTTAACGAATACCAAGAAAACCGATTTCCATTTTGAATACAAAGGCACTGATAACAATTATCACCGCTATTTTCCCGATTTCGTTATCGTTAAGAACACAGGCGAATTCTACATCGTTGAGATTAAGTCCGAAAACGAACGCGGCCATCCGGACGTAGTAGCGAAAAAGAAGGCAGTCCAACGTCTGGCAAAATTGCAACCGGAGGCCCATTTTGAGTATAAAGTGATTTATACAAAGGACGCTTTCCTTCAAGAAAATTTAGACGAAATGCAAACAATCCGCGAATGGATTTATGGAGACGAAGACAGAACAAATGAAACAGTTTAGAACCTACGCAAAGTTGTTAAAAAGGTGAACATGATGAAAAAAACAGATAAATTCTCGACAATTTTAGATGATAATGTTGTTCCTATTCTTCGCGTAACTGGCGAAGAAAAGGATCCCAATTGGCAGGATGTCCAGTCTCATGGTTTATCTAATTACTTACGAGAACGACATTGGATTAAGCAAGCAGACCCCACTAAGCGTTGGAACAATCGCAAGATATTCAACTTCGCTGGATCGACTGAACTTCGTCTCTCTGATTTAGGCCGGAAACTAGACGACCCTGGTGATGCCTTCTATGAGTTGTTTTTATTAACCTATCAATACGTTATTCATCTTCGCACTTGGTTTGAGGTAACTGAGGTATTCTTACCGGAACAGGCAAAAATGGTGAATAGGTTCATTCAAGAATATAACGGTTTGCGAGGAAAAGAAATTTTTGATGCTGACCAGTTTCTAAAAGATCTTAATCTTGGTCGACCAGATATTTGTACACAGCTTGAGATGGTAGACAAAGTGATTGATCGTATAAAGAAAAAGGCTAAGAAAGGCTGTGAAGAAGGATCATATAAATCATTGGTTAACGATTATGGACGCGGTCAACTTATCGTAGGTTTACCATTATGGTTTGCAACTTATCCTTCAGACCTGATGGATCCATCTACAGTACTTACAGATTTTTCTATCCGTTTGAAACTTGCGCTTAAGGAAATTAAAAATTCTGTCCTTCGTACGAATTGGTGTCCTTTTGACTCCGTTGTTATATTGTGGAATCCGACGCTGGAGGCAATTAACGATTGGGTGAAGGTTGCTGACATAGATTTTTATTCAGATCCAGCGAACTACAGTTTGAAAAGTCCCTTCTCGTTCACTAAAGGTTATTCTTTTTGGAAAAAACACAATTTCCCTAAGCCTTCGAGTATAAAAAACTATGTCCGATGGGATAGGTATCCCTCCCTTAATTCAATGCTTGCAGATCAGCGTCGTCTGCTGCGGTTCACAAATAACTCTCGTCCTCTCGGCCCAAAAACTTGTTTGAATGTTCGTAAATCAAAAACGGTAATTGATTCGTTACGTATGGAAGTTTATATGTGGATATTGCAATTTTTGCTATACGTTCGCGTCAATGGCTGGCGTAGTCTTCGTCGACGTATATGTTCTCAGTTCTCAGTGAGACGGTTATTTTCTGTCTTGCGTTTAATTTATCAAATGAGGAAACTTTACCGTTCTTCAACTTCAAATCGCTCCAAGAGCAATGATAACGATCGCTCTGATCAAAGCGAGTAAGGGAGCAGCGAAATAGATTATCCCGAACATTTTTATGCATTTTGAGTCATGAAAGGAAACACAATGAAAATAAAGCCAGTTAAAGGCAGACCGATGCTGCACTGGGTAGGCAAACGCCCAATTGACACAATAAGCAACTATCCTGCACAATTGGTAGATACCTATAATGTTGAAAACCCGGAAAAAGAACCGACTTACGACAGATTTAAGGATGGTCCTAACCTCCTTTTTCAGGGTGATAATAAAGAGATTCTCTCCACACTGCTCGTGCAGGGTTTCCGTGGCAAAATAGACCTCATCTACATTGATCCGCCTTTTGACAGCGGCGCAGATTATGTGCGGAAGGTAGCACTACGCGGTGAACAGAAGAACCTAGAGGCTGAAGGACATTCTGTTATTGAACAGACACAATACACTGACATCTGGGCAAATGACAACTATCTCCAATTCATGTTTGAACGACTCATCTTGATACGTGAACTACTTAGTGAAAAAGGCGGCATCTACCTCCACTGTGATTGGCACAAAAGTCACCATCTCCGTTTGCTTTTAGATGAAGTGTTTGGTGAAGGTAATTTTGTCAACGAAATAATTTGGAAATATAATTGGGCAAGCACAGTGAAAAAGAAATTTTCTCAAAAACATGATACGATTTTTTGGTACGCCAAAAGTGCTGAGAATTGGATTTTTAATTTGGACGAGATGCGGGAACCCTATACAGATGAACAATTATAGTAAAGCTTTTATTTAATTATACAGTTTT
>VYCT01000035.1 GCA_009843785.1 Candidatus Poribacteria bacterium
TTCGGTTCCCGTCAGCGGATAAAAACCCACTTTATTTTACCAATTATACGGTAAATGCGTTTTTTTGTCAAGTGTGTTTTCCATTTTTTTGTCAGTTTAATTGTCTGAACGGGGATTTAGAAAATAAATCACATAAATTACAACTCAGACGAATGAGGAAGATGATGGTCTTTTGACTGACACAACAACCAATTTGCGCAATGCGATAGAACTGTGTTATAATTAATGTATAATAGGAGGCTTTCTGATTATGACAGCAAATCTGGCAATCGCACAATTAGTGCTCAGCGCGCTCCTCGTGAGTGTTACCTTTATTTGGGGTATCTTTCGGTACCGTCGCGGCGACTACTACCGGCGGGATCGGCACAGTAAATTGCAAGCATACCTTCTCTGGGGTTTGAGCGGCATCATTGGGATCAGCACTTTTTACCCCTTGGCGTGGCTTTATACAGAGCATCTCTTGCACGAAAACCTCGGTACCGCCAATGTGTTCTGGGGACTCCATAAGATTCGTTGGGGGTTCTTCGCGCTCTGCTTCATCGTTGCGGCAGGGTTTATGAACATCAACGCTGCGATTGCGAATATGCTGTGTCCAGAATCGCGTGAGTTCCGACGCTGGACACATACTCGGACGTTCTCTTTCCATCGAACGGTTGTAGGCATCACCATCGTGCTGGGGTTGCTGATGGCGACCCCGATGCTTCTGCTCGATGACATCGCGCTCCGGTATCTGCATCAACCTGAGAACGCGGTCCCAGCGGTAGCAGCCGAAACAGACGTAGAAACCCCCGAAGGTAAACTGGAAACAGCGACGGCACTGGCAGAAGAGGCACTCCACTTCGGGAAAGATCGGAATTTCTATCTCTTTAGTTACCCGATGCACAAATGGATGAGCCTCTGGGTTCAGATATTGCTGTGGGTGACCTGCATAGTTGTCGGGTTGTTGTATAATTTCTACTACCGTCGGGATGCCCACACGATGTCGCGTGTGAAACGGCATATTATTTTCCACGGGACGGCTTTGTGGTTCTTGCTACTGCTTGTGAGCGGATGGGGGAGTTATGTCAATCTTTGGGGCAAGGTTTACACGAAACCGTTGACGCAGCAGATTTCATCGCTTCACGGGCTGTTTTATGTAGATTTCCGGCTCGCCAGTGCAACACAGATCTATTGCGGGGTACTGATTGGCATCACCATTGTTATCGCGTTTAACATCTTCTGGCGGCGGCGGTTGTTGTGGTATGTGACTGCGGGGATATGGGCATTGAGTTACGTGTTGCTGCTACACGTCTACCCGCTCGGGGTTTACCTCTCGGATGCGCGGATCGATGTCCCACTTAAGGAGGAAGCGTATCTAAGACGACACATTAAAGAAACACAGAAAGCGTTTGAATTGGACACCATTAAGATAGTGACTCACGAAATGGGGGAAACGCCGGCCACCCTTGAAACAATAACCGAGAACCCGGAAATCAAAGATAATATTCAGATTTGGGATCGACGTGTGCTCTATGAGGCCCTCCGAGAAGGACAGATTTTAACGCATTACAACTTCCACCCGTTTACGGATGTGGATAGGTACATGGTAGATGGAAAATATCGGCAGGTTCTAATAGCGGCGCGTGAGGTAGATCCGGAAGATATCACTGGATGGGATGAACTGAAACTCAAGTATACCCACGGTTACGGTATCTGTATGTCGCCGGTAAATCTGTTTATTGACGATGGCTATCCTGATTTCTGGGTCAGCGGTGTCCCGATAGAGAGCAAAGTGGAGATCAAGGTTGAACGTCCGGAGATCTATTATGGTGAGATGACGCACGACTATGTGATTGTCAAGGCGGAGCGAAAACCAGTGGCGGGTACGTCAGAAAGTGAGGGGGCGGGTGGACCGTTAGACGCTGCAGATCCGGGAAGCAACGCCAACGGTGTGGATATAGCGGCAGCCAAGGTCGCCGAGGCGTTAGAGCATAAATATACTGGTACAGGTGGTATTCCGTTAGGTGGCTGGTTTCGCCGTTTCTGCTTCGCGCTGCGCTTTGATTTTTTTCGTATTCTCTCCTCACAGCGGTTAACCCCAGAGAGTCGAATTATGTTTCGGAGGAAGATCGGGACGCGTCAGGGTGAACGGCTTGTGAGGGACCGTGTCTCTTATATCGTACCTTTCCTTAACTACGATCCTGATCCCTATATCGTTGTTAACAACGGAGAGTTGTACTGGATTATCGACTTTTATGTGACGAGCCGGTATTACCCGAATTCACAGATGTACGCTGACGACACAGCGCAATTGGCAACAAATGGCGAACTATATGACGAGCCGAATTTTGATACGTTCAACTACATCCGCAATTCTGGCGTGGCGGTCGTCAACGCGTATACGGGGGCGGTGGATTTTTACGCCGTCAAGGAAGATGAAGAGGTGCTGCAGACGTATCAGAGGGCGTTTCCGGATCTCTTTAAGTCGGTATCAGAGATGCCGGAAGGGTTGGCGGCGCACCTGCGGTACCCGGATTATCTGACGCGCATTCAAGCAAAACTGTATGGCGATTATCATCAAACGGCGAGCCAATTGATCAACAAGGCAAACCGCTGGTCGATCCCGAAAGAGGCTTACTACTCTTCAAAACCGGATCAGGAGATGATGCCGTATTACATCATGTTGAAGTTACCCGGTGAAGAGAAGGCCGAATTTGTGAATATGATACCGTTTACACCACCGAAACGAGAGAAGCAGTTGAAAGCGTGGATGGTCGCCCGCTGCGATCCACCCCACTACGGCGAGCGCATCGTTTATGTGTTACCTGAAAATATTGGAGTCGCCGGACCCACGCAGGTCGGTACTCCCGGGCCCACCCAGATAGAGGAAGACATTGAGAAAGAGATCGGAGGGCTCCAGCGCGATTGGAAGGAAAATAGTGATGTGATACGCGGAAATCTACTGCTTATCCCTATTGACGGAGCACTCTTCTATATCGAGGCGATCTATCTGCAGACGAAAAGGACAGAGGATTCGGAAGCCACTGACGATGATAAACCGCGACGTCCGAAACTGCAAATGGTCGTCGTGAAAGCCGGAGCGAATGAACTGGAGGCAGTAAACAAGGCGAAAACTTTTGACCAAGTGTTGGATGTACTACTGTTGGGACTCCCAACCAATGGTGAGGCTGCCGCGAATGGTGAGACACCACCGACACTGGCAGAGTTGTTCAAGCAGTATGAGCATATAGATGCAGAGAGCGACGCAGAGAAAAAGAAAATTTCTAATCAGATCCTGAGGTTGTTAGAAGCACAAGGCGATCGGTAAATCGCCTGAATCGCCGATTGTCGCGGATGACGCAGATCTTATAGTAGAATCCGAAAATATATTCACACTATAATGAACAACCGAGACAGAAAAACAATCATCGCTGGCGCGGTGTTTTTGATAGGGTGTTTCTGTCCTAACCTCGCCAATGTAAAGCAGCCCGGTTCGTAGTAGCGCGTTCATTGCGCCTTGCGTAAGTCATGAACCAATTTACGGCATAATCGCATCCTCGCGGAGGGCTTCATAATGTGGCGAGCACGCCGCTAAAGCATCTTCTAATTCCACTGGAAACGGCTCCGATTTCGGACGGTAGGGCGCGAACCCCGTACTTCGATGCACGTTGCTATACCAATACGGTGCCCACACACCGTCCGCAGGATTACCCCCCGCCTTCCACGACAACATTGACGCTTCAAAGCGTAAACCGAGTCGTTCACAGAGCTGGCACAAGACACTCCGCGGCCCCTCTAAAAGCAACCGCGCATCAAGGATCGGCGGCGGCTGTCCGGCAGCGCGCAACGAGATAAGCAGATCGTGCTGCGTTTTGAGTCCGGTGTCAGCAAGCGTCGGGGTACCAATGACCTTCGCAAGGGAGGGGAGCATCTCTCTCGGGTCGCGGATAAGGAAGATGTTGACGGTCTGTTCAAGGAAGCCGAGATCTATCTCGATGAGATGGTGCGCCATCTGTTTCATGAACAGCACAGGTTTGTCGCAGGGACCGAGGATGACATCACGGACGACTTCCGTTGCGTCTGTTGACATCGATGCAAGGACTTCAGCGGTCGCCGGATGTGTGCTATCGGCAGTATCTGCACCGTATTTTGCGTGGAGGTAATGTGCGTAGAGCGGTTCGTCAATGACCTGTGTATCGCTGCGTTGTGCGAAAGCATACATGAGTGCGGTTGAGATGTTCCGAGGTCCCGACCAGAGGCAGATACGTTTTGTTTGCACGTTTCTTTGAAGTTCCTCTCTCTTATATAAGGTATATAGTTTTCAGTACGATTTTTCTGCGAAAAATCTTTCAGTTATCAGGAAAGACTTCTTAACTGAGTACTGATAACTCTCACTGCGAGGCAAACTGATAGCTAATCACCTTCTTCTGCGGCGTTTCCGGGATGGCGGTGCCTGTTTGGTGGGTTCCGCTGCAACGGCTTCCGCCACTGCCTCAACAGGCGGCCGGGAACGCGCCCAGAAAATCAAAACGATGCCGACAATGAATGCGACAATACTGAAAAGCTGCGCCCCTGTCATCCATCCCCATACGCGTGGTGTGATTCGCCAGAACTCCACAAAAAACCGCTCCACACCTAACAAGATTAGACTCGCACCGAACAATACACCGGGGACAACCTCCCACTTGCGGCGCTGCGACCAGAGAATCCCGAAAAATGTGAAGGATATGAGCGTCTCATAGATAGGTGTCGGATGGACAGGTATATCCGTTGGACGAGTGCCGTTCGGGAATGCCATCGCCCAGGGGAGATCGGACGGGGGACCATAGTCGCCATCGCCAGCCAAGAAACAACCGATACGTCCGATCCCGTAGCCGAGCAGGAGCGTCGGACCGATAATATCGATCGTAGGGAGTGTCGGGTTCGGTGAATAGAGGACGACGATGAGGACACCGAGGCAGCCGCCGATGAAGCCGCCGTACCAGACCAACCCGGCAGTAGAGAAAAGTTCCTCGAATGTGATCTGGCCATCTAAGAGTGCCGAATAGATCTTCGCGCCGATAACCCCGCCGATAGCCGCTACGAGGACGATAATTGCTGCGACATCTGGTACAAAACCGCGCCGTTTCAGTTCGTGTTGGATCACGAAGGTAGAAGTAATAAAGGCAGTCGCTAACATCAGGCCGTAACTATGGATGCCGATGGGGCCAAAATTGCCGATGTGACCAAAATCAATGATCGTTGGATACATGGTTATTATTCTCCGAGGTAAGCCTGCCGCACGCGCTCATCGGCTAACAAGTCGGCAGAGGTGCCTTCGATTGTAATTTCGCCGGTCTCCATGACGTAACCCCTGTCTGTCACTTGTAACGCGATCTGCGCGTTCTGTTCGACAAGGAGGATCGTCGTGCCGTCGGTGTTGATCTGCTGGATGATCTCAAAAATCTGTTTAACGATGAGCGGTGCAAGCCCTAAGGAGGGTTCATCGAGCAAAAGGAGTCTTGGGTGCGACATGAGCGCCCGTCCGATTGCCAACATCTGTTGTTCACCGCCGCTGAGACTACCACCACGCTGTTTCTGTCGTTCTTGGAGGACAGGGAAGAATTGGAAGATTTTGTCAATATCTTCTCTGATGCCCTGCTTATCGTTTCGCGCGTAAGCACCCAGTTCGATATTTTCAAGGACGGTCATATCCGAGAAGATGAGTCGTCCCTCCGGTACTTGCGAGATACCGAGCGTGACCCGCTCTTCAGCGGAGGTGTGTGTGATGTCCCGGTCCTCAAAATGAATGCTGCCTTCAACGGGTGTATGGATACCGGAAGTTGTCATGAGGGTCGTTGATTTTCCGGCACCGTTTGCACCAATGAGGCAGACCATCTCGCCGCTGTTGACGGTGATGGAGATGCCGCGTACGGCTCGGATGTTGCCGTAGTAGGTGTGAATGTCTCTAAGTTCAAGCACTGCTAACTACTCCTCCGCTGTTCCTAAATACGCCTCAATGACGCGTTCATCGTTTTGCACATCTGCTGGTTCACCCTCACTGATTTTTTCGCCGTGGTCGAGGACTGTGACCCAATCGGAGATTTGCATCACCAGTTTAACATCGTGTTCAATGAGGAGTACAGTGACACCTTGTTCGCGTATTGCATAGATGAGATCAATGAGTTCTTGTGTCTCCTGTGGATTCATCCCAGCGGCGGGTTCGTCAAGGAGTAGGAGTCTGGGTTCGGTCGCCAACGCTCTGGCGATTTCGACGCGACGCTGGTCCCCGTAGGAGAGATTGCCAGCCGTCTGGTTGCTGATGTCGTCTAACCCGACGAATTCCAGCATTTCGTGTGCGCGTGCGGCGATGGTAGCTTCTTCATTTCTCTGCGCTTGGGTGTGGAAAACGGCCCCGATAAATGTGCTTTTTGTGCGCGGGTGCCGACCGATCTTGACGTTATCAAGGACGGTCAACTCGGCGAAGAGTCGTATATTCTGGAAAGTCCTACTGATACCAAGTACCGTGACCTCGTCGGGCCGGAAGCCAGTGATGGGTTCGCCTAAGAATTCGACATTTCCGAGTGTCGGTTTATCCAATCCAGTGACGCAGTTAAAGAGCGTTGTTTTCCCGGCACCGTTGGGTCCGATTAGGCTAAAAATTTGTCCGGGGTGCACTGCCATCGTCACTTCCGACAATGCGATGACTCCACCATAATGGCGACTGAGTTCGTTTGTTGCGAGCAGGCGTATACGGGTATTTTCCATTTCTGTCTCCTCATCAGAGTGTCTGCCGTTATAGTATACCTTAATTGAAAGGTGCAAGTCAATCGGTTTTTAACAGTTGTCAGTTATCAGTACGATTTTTCTGCGAAAATCTTTCAGTTATCAGTTTCGAGTTAAGACGGGGTCTGGTCAAACAAATCTCTCTTTATACAGTTACCAGTACTCAGTTGTCGGTTAAGAAGCACTTCCGTCAATCTAACCTCTCTTTAACTGAGTCCTGATAACCGATGGCTGACAACCAGCTTGACATCTACCCGCGTTTGTGTTATACTTTATCAAGTATAATACTCACTTTTTAGTTCATAGTACTCTCGCTTATATACCTTAATAATATATTTTCAACATGACCGACTCACAAGAAAAAACGCCTCTCGAATACTGGTTAGCCCTTGCCTCCGTTGACGGGCTTGGCAGCGTGCGGATCAGACGGTTAATAGCACGCTTCGGGAGCGCGCAGGCAATCTTTGAAGCGGAACTCCCAGAAATCGCGCGGTTGCCCTCCTTCAACCCGGTGCTCGCCTCACGGATACTCACGGTATCGGGTAATTTCCGCACGTTTCGCGAAAGGCTCGACGCCCTCAAAGCTCAGGAGGTCAGGGTGATGTGTCCGGAAGATACCTGCTACCCATCACAACTGAAGCATCTCCCCGACGCACCGGGTATCTTGTGCAGCGTCGGTACATTAACCGAACTCGACGAACGATGCGTGGCGATTGTTGGGAGCAAGGCACCAAGTATCGAAGGGATTCAGTTGACGCTCTCGCTGGCGACGCAGCTTGTGCTTGCTGGGTTTACGGTTGTCAGTGGACTCGCCGCTGGTATTGATACGTATGCACATTCCGGTGCGCTGGCGGGGATAGGCAAAACTGTCGGTGTCGTCGGTACAGATTTGTCCGCGATCTATCCAACCCAGAACAATCCACTCGCGATGAAGGTCTATGAACACGGTTGCCTGTTTTCAGAACACCCGTTCCCGACAACACCGTCGCCGGGTAACCTGATCCAACGGAACCGTATTATTAGTGGGCTTTCTATGGCAACAATCGTCGTTGAGGCACCGAAAACGGGTGGTGCGATGCATACAGCACGATATGCCCAGCGTCAGGACAGAGCTGTACTCGCGTGTCGGTGGGATACGCAATCTGCCCTGAGCGAGGGGCCGAAGGAACTCATCAGGACTGGTGCGTTTCCGTTCGCACCCACAGAGGTTGGTAAGGTCGTTGATGTGTTGACACACCCGGAACGTCTGGAGACGTACGCAAGCGGCACTGCGAGTGAACAGATGGGGCTGTTTGAGAAGTAGTTATCAGTACACAGTTAAAACACAGTTAAAGAGAGGGCTAACTCATCAGAACCCTCTTAACTGATCGCTGACAGCCCTTAAGATATTTATTGCTTTTTTCTTAGATTTATGGTATACTATTTACGTCCTTAAGCTTGATTGTTATCG
>VYCT01000134.1:0-3498 GCA_009843785.1 Candidatus Poribacteria bacterium
AGTCCGGATGGTAGCACAATCGCATCAGGCAGTACGGACGGCACGGTGCTCTTGTGGCGATTGACACCAACAAGCGCGACAATTACTTTCAATCCGGACAGCGTTCCCGACCAGACGTTTGAAGTCGGCACGCCTGTCGATCTGATGTTGCCTGCAGCCATAGGTGGCACGCCACCCTATACTTACACCCTCTCCGCACTCCCTATAGGACTCGCCTTTGATGGCATAACACGCCAAATCAACGGCACACCCACAACAGTTGGCACCACAAACGCAACATACACCGCCACAGACAACACAGGTGCCTCTGCTTCCCTGACGTTCACAATAACGGTAGAAATGAATCTCGATATCAATGCCGATGGGCAGGTGAACGTCATCGATCTTATGTGGGTCGCTATGTTTTATGGGACCCGCGGGGACGGGCTGGCTGCGGATGTCAATGCCGATGGAATCGTGAATGTTGAAGATTTCGCCGCGGTCGCTGCCGGTGTGGATGCGGCGAATCCGATCCCGCAATGGGCAAAACAGGCATTGTTCGCAGCCTTGGAGCAGGCGATTGAGATTGAAGATGTCGCAGCCGCACCGATGCAGCGTGATAAGCATCAACGCGTCTCATCTCTGCGTCTCACTTATGATAACGTTGCGGCTGCGCTTTCGGATGTGAGCGTTCTCGCGGGTAATGATGTGCAGCTTGAGAAGTGGCTACCGCTGCTTGAAGAGCTCCTGCACTTGCTTGCAGAAATGCAGTCAATACCGGAGACGACGGCGTTATTAGCGAACTATCCCAACCCGTTCAACCCTGAGACATGGATACCTTATCAGTTAGCAACGCCTGCGGATGTCAAACTGACAATCTACGACATCCGAGGGCGCGTGGTGCGGGATTTGGATTTAGGACATCAGCGCGCGGGGATGTATCAGAGCAAAAGCCGTGCGGCGTATTGGGACGGTAGAAACGCTGTCGGTGAACCTGTCGCAAGCGGTCTCTATTTCTATACGTTGACTGCTGGCGAATTTTCTGCGACGCGGAAACTCCTAATACGGAAGTAGATATGCGTTCCGAAACGCGATACATTCGGGATCAGAGCTTCCGCTTGCAAATGATATACACAACCAAAAACTGTAACATCTCGCTTCGGGGGCAGCGTGTATAAAATAGCCCCAAATTACGGCATAAAAAACATGTCTTGCGGGAGACGCAAAACCCCGCACAACTATCCAAAAAGGAGAGAATATAATGATTACGAAAAAGTATATAGGATATCTTATCCTAATGATAATCTGCTGTTTTTCTATCGCATGCGATCAGAGTATGAATCTAATGACATCAATGACAGACATGCAAGAAACCGATACGCAACCTCCAGATTCACCGCCGTTACTAACGCCTTTAGAACAAGCACAAGCGGCAATGGATAATGTTAACCGGGTCAGATGGGATGTACTTGATGGCACCCTTATGAAGGATTTTACATCATTCCAATGGGAGGTTCATCATGCCTTTGCCAATGCCCTTTTGACGTTCCATGACATTGGCGAGATTGAAGAAGAAGTCAGTCTTATAGACGGCTCAACTGAAATCGTTTTATCGCCTCTTGGTGGCCATGAATTTCATTTTCAAGATCAGTTACTACTGATATGGCTCTCTGCATCCTATACCCGTGCAATAGTAGGTATTGATGATATTGAAATCGATGCGGATGATATTGATGCGAATTCTTTATTATCTGTATTCGGAGGAACCGATATTGGTATTTCTTATATTGATGTTCTTCAAACGCTGTCCCCCATACCTGGTAGTGAAGCATCATTTAATGCGTATCTCGATTTCACTAACAGCATCATAGGAACATCAAATGTTGAGGAGATTGATCGGGAGTCGTATGTTCAATTTCTCATGGCACATGATCCTATTTTGACAGAATATTTACGACTTTATTTTGAATATCCTGAAGAGGATACTGCAGCTATTTTGGAACGGTTCACAGCCTATATGATAACCGGTGATATAGGAATAGCGTATCCAGAATTCCTATGGCAAGACTTGATGCCTGCTGAAGAGTAATCATCTTCGGAATAAGCTTGTACGGGTTGGGTTATTCAGACCGTCCGGTCCCTACCGCGTGTGCAAATAAGGAGCATCCTATTATGAAAACGACTTTAGTTTGGAGACTGATATTATTTACATTATCACTTCTCATATTGCCGCCGCACGTTGTTTTGGCACAGGTTGAACAAGGTGAGAGACCTATCGTCCGCCTCGTTTATCTCAGTGGCGGTAACCCACAGCCAAATATTGACGCGAAATTGGATGCATTGATAAAGGACACACAGCAGTTCTTTGCAGACCAAATGGAAGCACACGGGTTCAATAGAAAAACATTCTTGTATGAAACCGACGCGCATGGAAAAGCAGTCGTGTATCATGAGCCAAAAAACTTTCCGCGTCCTGATTACCTACTCTTGTTGTATGAGCGCAATGAGTTCCTACAGTTCGCAGGGTTACAGGCCTGTGGTATCGCCTGGACTCCTGGAGACGGGATTGGTGGAAACGCAGATATTCCGAGCCGTTGTTTTGATATTAACACATTTGCGCATGAACTCGGGCACCTTTTTGGATTGCCACACGATTACCGCACATCGGGAACGTGGATTCCAACTGCGCATACAGATTTCGCTGCTGCGGATAAGATGGTTACCTCTTTTGCTGCTGCGCAATGGTTGGATGTCCATCCCGCCTTCAACACGGGTGGAAACTCCATCAATAGGAACACAACGATTAAAATGCTGCCCCCCAGCCTTGTATCTCCCAGCAGCAATGCGATCCGCCTCCGCTTTGAAGTAACCGATCCGGATGGTCTGCATCAAGCACAATTAACATCAAAGGCAATTGATAGATTTCCCGCACTGCTCGATTACGACGGATTAAATGGAAGTTCAGACAGCACACTTGAATTTGTCATCCCAGATCCGGCAATTTTCGATGGAAATGCGTTTGATGTAAGTCTTCGTGTTATTGATATGCAGGGGAACATTTTACACAGTTCTACGTATCGGGTTAACACGACCTTTCTGTTGCCACCCTCCGAGGTTATGTCAAGTTTGGACTCACATTCGGAAGTCCGCGTGCAACATAGAATTGGCGAGAGACGCTCGCAGTACGCAACATGGAATTTACCCGAAGGTGCCATAGCGCGTCTGGGTAAAGGTGGAATTAATCAAGTCGCGTATTCACCGGACGGTACACGTTTGGCAGTTGCGGGGTCTGCCGGTATTTTGCTCTATGATACACAAACTTATCAGGAAGTTTCCTTTTTCTCTGACACTGGCCACGGCAACGTGGGCTATAGCGTCTCGTTTAGTCCGGATGGGAAGACCCTCGCAAGTGCGGACCTTACCTCCATCAGCCTATGGCGTGTTGAGACGGGACAACGCCTCCGGACCCTCACCGTACCTGATCTGGAAGCCACTTGTGTCGCCTTCAGTCCGGATGGG
>VYCT01000134.1:3508-3868 GCA_009843785.1 Candidatus Poribacteria bacterium
TGTCGCCTTCAGTCCGGATGGGCAGACGCTCACAAGCGCGAGTGGGGAGGGCACTTTACGTTTTTGGAATGTTGAGACCGGACAACTCCTCCACACCTTCGACGACTATACAAATAATATCCATGATGTCGCCTTCAGTCCAGATGGACGGATACTCGCAACCGTGAGTGGAGACAGAGACGGTCACGCCGGCACTGAGCCCACCATCCGTTTATGGGATATTGGCACACGCAGCCTCCTCTATACGATGACAGGCCACCCTTTTTATTCTGTAGATTTCAGTCCGGATGGACAGATATTCGCAAGTGGGAGTCATGACGGTACTATCGGTTTATGGGACATCAACACAGGCAGACTGCT
>VYCT01000134.1:3878-17802 GCA_009843785.1 Candidatus Poribacteria bacterium
GACGGTACTATCGGTTTATGGGACATCAACACAGGCAGACTGCTCCACGCACTCCAACATACCCTTCCTGTATTTGATATAAGCTTTAGTCTTGATGGGCAGATGCTCGCAAGCGTGAGTTTTGAAAGCCACTCCAACGTTGACAACATCATTTTATGGGATGTTGACACGGGCAACCGTCTTGATCCTGCCATGGGTATGGGTTCGTACGAGGATATGGACCTCAGTCCCGATGGTAAAACACTCGCTGCCTCTGGATACGGTAGAATCCACTTGTGGGATGTTGAGACGCGCAGCATCCTCCACACCTTCAGGGATGACTCTTGGCATATCTTCGATGTAGCCTTTAGTCCCGATGGCAAAACACTCGCTGCCGTGGTATTTCCTTCGTCCGAGGGAGTGTTGCCTCACATCCAGTTCTGGGATGTCGAGACGCGCAGCAGCCTCCGCACACTCATAGGGCATAACTTCGGTCACGGACCTCACGGGTATGCGCCCCTTGCCTTCAGTCCGGATGGACAGACGCTTGCAAGCGCAGGTCGTGATAACACCGTACTGCTGTGGAACCTCACTCCTACGCCACCAGAACCAGAGCCCGTCACAGCCGATGTCAACGGTGATGGTGAAGTCAACATCCAAGACCTCGTCACCGTCGCTGCCGCAATCGGGCAAGCCGGTGAAAACGATGCGGATGTCAACGGTGATGGTGAAGTCAACATCCAAGACCTCGTCGCCGTCGCTGCCGCACTCGGGCAAGCCGCCGCTGCACCCTCTGCCCTGCGGCAACAAGGCGCAGCGCACCTGACAAAAGAAGACGTGCAGCACTGGCTCACTCAAGCACAACAAGCAAACCTCACAGATGTAACCTCCGTAAGAGGAATTCGCTTCTTGGAACAGCTGCTATCAGCACTGATACCGAAAGAGACAGCACTGCTACCGAACTACCCGAACCCGTTCAACCCTGAGACATGGATACCCTATCAGTTAGCAGAGCCTGCTGAGGTGACAGTGACTATCTATGGGATAGATGGTACAGTGGTGCGTGTCTTGGACTTAGGGCATCAGCGGATAGGTATGTACCACAGTCGAAGTCGTGCGGCGTATTGGAACGGCAGGAACGCTGTCGGTGAACCTGTCGCAAGCGGCGTCTATTTCTATACATTGTCCACGGAGTCCACACGCGACTCCGTTACCGCAGGCGATTTCTCTGCAACGCGCAGAATGCTCATCCTGAAGTAAGCCCGTAGGGGTTAGGCGACCTAACCCCTACGAAAATGTCCACATATTATAAAATTTCTTGATTTCTGGATTTTGCTATTTCTTTCGCATCGCTTAGCATAGGAAATGTTTCGATTTCAAAGTCAAGACATTCACCAGGCACCGGAAGCATATCCTCAGAAATCTGATCTGGCTGGATCGATTCCAGTTGAGGTTGGGTTTGGTTGTCGTATGGGACTATTTCCTGGAACAAAAAACCATCTTCAGGCTCAGCAAATGCGTCATGGAGGTCAATTGCTCCCGATCGTATGAGATTCAAACGCTCAGCGGAGACTCTAACGTAAAGCCAAGTTTCATGTTGGTCGTTTTCATCAGCACCCACAGCGAGGTAAAGATAACCTGCCGCACTTTTGCAAGAGAAGAGGACAGGCTGATCGTAGTATATGTAGGTTTCTACAATTTCAAGTCTACCTAAACCTGCAATATTAAGTATATAGGTTTCCATCATTTGTCTCCTTGCTGAATTATTTTACTCTCAGTTGGGGCTCATGTCAAGGGTAAGTGCTTTTTACATGAGCGAATACCAACAACACCTATAGGTCAGACGCGTCAATTTTGTTGTAGATGTCGGTGCCCATAGCGACTAATTTTTCTCGAATTTCGTCCCAATCGTCCTGGTCCTTTCTGCCTTTGTCAAGCACAGGAAACTGTACTTTTGTTTCTCTGGATGAATCTCTGTACGCATAAGTATATTCCGATTTGGGAAATAAGGTCATGATTTTCTCTCTACGTTCCGATCCGTTTGCTCCGTGGAAGTATACTTGGACATAGCATCGTTGGTTGGTAAGATAGAGGCATACGCCGATATTACGGACGGTCTTGGCTATCCAACCTTCGTTGCTAACAGGCACCGGTTTCCCGGTAAATAATTCACCGAATTCACCCGCGCGAATGGGCTGCCAGAATTCACTCTGTTTAACTTCAGGTTTCTTTTCGCTGTCTGCCTCAGCAAGTTCACTATCTGATTCACCCGCTGCGCTCCGAGATCGGATTTCCGTAACATCTTCCTCAGTTACTTTAGCATTAGCACGTGCGGATTTGAGTGTAGGTTTCGCCACTGCATCTTCGCTGTCCACTGCATTGTCATCTTCAACCGCATCTGTAGATGACTCAGACTGTGCCCTGGAATCCTCAATAGCATCTTGAAAAGCGCGTACCTCATAGACACGACTTGCCTCTAATATGTGTTCGTTATCTACATTCAGTTCTTTTAGGAGTGCCTCCCAAATTTGTTCAATAGACTGCTCAAACTGGAAAGCTTGAAAATCTGCTGCCCCGTTTTTTATCTGCTCTCCTCTACGATAAATCTCGGATGCCTCCAACTTATTCCCAGCAGGCGGTAAAAGCCTTATACCTTCATCATTTCGTTCAAGCAACTGTAACTCTTCAAAAATAGCAAGACCTGTTTCAATGCCTTGTTTTGCTATATCCAATTCGTTATAGAGGCTCTCCGGTCTAATCAAATCACCGTTTGTTTCCGCGAGTTTCCTCAATTCAGGATAAAACTTTTCCAACGTTTTTCTATCTGGGTACTTCTGATCTAATCCCTTAATATCTTGCTCACTATTGTAGATGAGATGCAGATAAGCATGTTTTTCTGATGCAAAAGCAGGCGTACATTGCCTGAAGAATTCATCTAAACCCGGGACAAGATGACAGAAAACAAAGTGCTCAATACGATGTGGTGATGCCAATGTGGAAAAAGCCGTATTTGAGACAACAGCGATTAATTCCCCGCTTTGAAGTTTCTCTAAAATCTCCCTCTCTTCCGCCTCAGAGATTCGTTCATTATGTTCTCCAATAACATCTGCTTTCTCTGGCCCAACAAGTGCTAACAACTGATCAATTCTCTCTTCACTTTGGACATAGATGACAGTGGGTTGTTTTTGTTCCAGCAACTCTAAAAGGTAATTTTTCTTCTCTACGTTTCGCCGATCAAGTATTCGGATAGTGGAATCAGTTTGAATAGGCGGGTATACTACTTGAACTGTCTGATTTCCGATTGCCGCTATTGTGAACAGTTTTCGCATAGCAATGAGACTCTCCTCACACGCCTGCCATTCCGTTTCCGCTTCCTCTCGCTTTCTCGATGCTGTTTCAAAGCGTTCCTTGTAGTCATCTCTTTCCGTTTCGGCTGTTGTGAGTTGATTCGATATCGTTGTGATGTGTTCTTTACACGCGCTATGTGCCGTTTGCACCTTTTTTAGCTGCTTTGATATAGAATCGCGCTGTTTTTCGCATTCTTGTTTACTTAATTTTGCACTTACAAGTTGCTCTGATCGTTTTTCAAGTTCTTCCGTCTTTTCATCTAATTTAACCGCGTTATCAACTATCTGTTTTGACAGTTTCTTTTTGTTTTTTTCTGCGGATGCTAAACGTTTCTCCATTTCTGCGATGGACTTCTCGTACTTAGCCTTCTCATCTTCAACTCCTATTGTTACAAGCTGCTCCGTGGTATCGTTAAAGAGCTCGTCTCGGATAACCTCAACCTCACGTTGGGCATCCGATCTCTTAATTTTTCCGAGTATATCGGTAATAAAAAACAGTTGTGTACGAGTGAACTCAGGATCCAATTCTCTCAACCATTGATGAGACAATTGATTGCGACCCTCTACTATCAAACTTGTTACACTCCGAGCATCATAATAACGAGTATTGTCGCGATCAATAATCTTAAATTTCTCTTTAAAACACTTTGACCAATAAGAATAACTTTTAATGAGATTTGCAATATCTTTAACCTCTATATCTTCCATGAGGTCATCGCTTGATTGCAATTTCAAGAAATCTCTAATTGATTGCTCATCTAAACATTCACTAACAAACGAGTACATAGCCTGTAGGTACACCTTAAGCGCATCATTAAGGGCTTCACGATTAGAATAATTTGCTCTGCTCAAGTTTACAACCTCCACGTAAATATTTCCCTTAGCATACCATTTTCTCGGTCGCTTGTCAACCAAGACGCAAAACGGATACCCGAATCTGTTCCCATTTCCGCTTTGACCGATGCGTTGCTACCCGTCTCTTAAAGCGCGCATCCTCCCTAAAATCGGCTGCTGCAATTATTGCCTCAAGGTTTTCAATCGCCTTAGGACCGGAAGCATCCGCATAGCCGAATAAAATAGTCCCATCAGGCTTCAGAAAATTTGAGACGTGTGCAAAAAATCGTTTGACTGTTTGCTGTTTTTCATCGTGGATGGCGAGTTCGGCACGGTTACGCACGCGGGCAACTACCCACGGCGCATTGAAGATAATCACATCAAATTGACGCGAAGCAAACGGATCAAACAAGTCGCCAGCAGGCATAACTTCTATAGCATGTGAATTTGGCAGGAGGCGTTGGATGTTCAGTTTCGTCGTCGCGATTGCTTCGGGGAGTAGGTCGGATGCGTAGACTTCAGTCTGTTCACCTAATTCCTGACGTGCTAACAGGGTTAAACATCCACTGCCACATCCGATGTCGGCAACTGTTACTGTTGTTGTAGGCAGATCCGGTCGGCGGACGTGCTGTAACGCCTCTTGAAAGCATTCAACCGTCTCTTGCGAACGCGGTGCGAGAACGTTTTCGGAAGCGACAAGCGAGGCATCAAGCGCACGAATCGGATAGGTCTCCGCAAGTGCGCTCTGAATCTGTTGTATTTTTAGGAGCGGGAGGAGAAAAGGTTTGCCTTGATTTGCTGCCGCCGGCTCGCCAGCAAACTCCAATAGATACGGAAGAAGCGGCGCAGGTTCAACCTGCAAGATGCCGTCAGCATCTGCCCAACACATCAATCGCGCCAACGCCTCTTTCAAGGCACGGCTTGCTGATTTTACATGCGAGTCTCTCCGATCTCGCTGCTTAGCATTCCGATGAGACGCTTCCTGGATTAAATCCTGTTTGTGGCGTTGGATATAGTCCATAACAGTGGTAATTTGTTCCCACTGCCCCTCCACAACCGCAACCCCACCGTGCCGAATGTGTGTAAAAATTCGGTTGAGATGCCGCAACTCCTGGCGCGCGAACAACTTGACGCGTGCGCGCGCAAAGACAGCATCTCGATATTCAATGGGAACATAGAGTTCACCGATGTTACTAACGGTGTAGAAAGCGTTCATTGTGTAGTAGGAAATTTCGGACTATTGGACTAACGAATAGGGACAATCTCACCCGTTCTAACGGATTCCGCCTCTTTATAGCAGAGCAGTAGCGCATCTCGCGCGCCAACACCGGATAACGCTGTTGGCTCGGTCTCCCAATCAATCGCTTCAACAGCGTATTGAAGTTCACCCACAAAGGCATCAATCGGATCGACATCTCCCAAATCTACCTGTTCGACTTCACCTTCGTCGTTGAGGAGAGTCAGGGGCACTGCAGTGGACGCTTCACCCGCTAACGTCGAAAAATCAAAAAGTAACGTCGCTTTTTCAAGGAAGATTTCAAACCCGTGTGAGAAGGCGCGCCCGCGTTGCGAGATTCCGCCAGAAGAACAGCTGACAGTAATCTCCTTATCGTTGTAGATGTATTGCGTCGTCAGGTAATCCACATAGTTGCCACCAGCGATTTTGCCCTGTGAGAACACGGCATCAGGGACACCGCAGAGGAGTTGAATGAAATGCGTGTCGTGAATGTGTAAATCAATACCAGGGCCGCCGCTCTTGTCGAGATCAGCGACATCCCGTGACCAGCTCGGTCTGGAGATGATCCGTTTAAAATGCGCGCCGAGGAGTTCACCGTATTTCCCTTCCTCAACGATCCGTTTCGCATAAGCGTATTCCGCAAAGAACGGGAGCACATGTGCCACCATCAGATAACAAGGCCCCTGATTTGCTGCCTTACGCGCCGCACCGATACGCTTCTCAAGTTCAACGAGTTCATTCGCATCCTCAATCGAGATGGAAATCGGTTTTTCGACGAGCGTATGTTTTCCCGCTTCAAGGGATGCCATACTGACGGGCTTGTGTAGATGTGTCGGCAGGCAGATATCGACGAGCTCCACCTCTTCATCGGCGAGCAGTGCGTCGATTTCACTATATTTTCGGACATTTGAGAGATCTTCCATGCCGCCTCGGGGCCCGAAATTCCCTTGAATGCCAGTCCAATCACCAGCGAGTTTCTTCGGGTCCCGTGTACAGATAGCAACGACTTCAGCGCCCGTGATGCGCTGAATCGCGTAATAGTGAATCATCCCCATAAAACCGATACCGACAATTCCGATTTTTGTCATTTTCTCTCCCCATATAAGAAAGCACAGGTACCGAAATAGCACCTGTGCTGTTTAACGTTTGTGTCGGACAGTTCTTAATACGTTCCAGTTTTCCGCTTAAGACTGCCCCAGGTTGTTGCGACTTTATCAAGGGGTGAAACCGCGAGGAAACCTTCGTTCGCTATTTCTTGGATTTCAGCTTCACTCAGGGCACGCCGCCAGACAGCAGCCTCGTCAATGGAACCGTTCTCAAAGGTATAATTCGGACGGTCCTTAGAACATCCGATCCGCAAATCCTGGTCATTGGTCCCTTTGAAATCAAACTTTTCGTCTTTTTCAGCTGCAACCTCGCCATCAACATAGACTCTCATGGTTGACCCGTCATAGGTGCCAACGACGTGATACCATTTTTTCTCATCCAGTCCGTGCGCCTGGCTCAGGGTCGGTCGACTGTTGCCAGTCCCCAAGAACATGTTAAAATTCTGACCGTTGTTGAAAGCACCGATGCCGTAGGAAGAGTGCTCACCGCCGTTATGGCAGTTTTTGTCGAACCACTGCGCATCAGTACCCCAAGAGTCCTGATTGATCCAAGCCGCCATCGTGATTTCACCTGTGATTTTCAGTTCATCGGCAGCTGGCACATTCACACAATCAGCCCCGACTGCTGTAATGCGAATCGCTTTCCCATACTTGCCATCCACAATTTCGGTATTGGCGATGATATCCGCATCAAGCCCATTACCGGAATCGTCAACAATTGTCTTCCCTTTGACGTTTTCAAACGTGAAGTAAACAACAAGTCCTTCAGCGAGATCTGCCGTGGCATACGTCGTGATAAGCATCAAAGCGATGAGCACGACGTAACTCAATAACCGTTTTATCATGTCTGTCCTCCTGTGAAAATACTTGATTTTCTGTGTAACATGAGAAACTTGCAAACTCCATCTGATTAGATTGTATCAGAAATCTACAGAAAAATCAATATTTTTTATTTTTCAATTCCAGCGAATACAATCCTTCATCCCCTTGCTTAGGCTGATGCAAGTACGGCGTTCATGCACTCTTCCCATCGCCCCTCAAATTTCTCGCCGAACTCGGTTTCGCCACCGGTGGCAAGTGGGCCACGAAGCATCGGCTTGGTTGTGTTGTTCCGCTCCCAAAGCTCTTTGCCACCGAAAGCGTTATGTAGGAAGTGAAGTGCCACACCTGCGCGTTCCTTATCAGAGAGATTCGACCTCGTGCAGTGTGCAACGCCGTAGCAGAAGAAAAGTACGCCACCTGCCTTCAATTCAATCGGCACGGCGCGTTCTTCCGGTGGGTCGCACCGAATATGATGATCGCTCAGCGGGTCGCGGTAGTGTTCATAGCTTTCACGATGGCTGCCCGGTATAACGTGCATACACCCGTTCTCAACGTTCGCGTCGTGGATAGCGATCCACATTGCTGTGCCGCGCAAGGGGTCAGCGATTTTGAAATAGGCGTTGTCTTGATGCCAACTCGTACCGACACCCACTTTCGGCGGTTTCCAGAACGCTTGATCCAACTCCAGCATAAATTCATCACCGATGAGTTGCTCGACAGCGGAGACAACCTTCGGATGAAACGGCAACGCTTTGTGCAAATCACTACGGTTGTTGAGCGGAATCACCTGAAGGTTTTGTTTCTCGCCTTCATTGTCCCGCTTTGTACCGTCGGATTGCACCGCACAATTAATACCGGTACCATTTTCGAGTTCAGTGTCGTAAATCCGTTTCAATTCAATTCGGAGGGCTTCTGCTTCAGTTGGATCAAAAAACCCTTCAATGGCAAGGTACCCCTTGTCTCGGAAATGAGCGAGTTGCCTATCACTTAATTGCATTATCAATCACCTTTTTACTTTTCTGAGTCCGGTGCGGTTTCAAACCGTACCTACCTTGGTTAACCTTGTGCGCACGGCACAATAATAGAATCGACCATGCCGTGTAGAATTTTCTTGTCAGCGGGGCAGACGGCGGCTTGCATACCACCCAGCTTAACAGTATCTCCGGCGACAAAATAGTATGGACGGAGCAGTGGGCGGCATGCCATCTCCTGCATATCGCCCGCGTCAAAATCGTAATACTGCATGCGTACCCGTTTTGCAGTATGAAACCGCTGTAAAACGTGGGGTGTTCTTTCAAAATTCTCAAGGCTGTTTTCAATAACGGCTTCCCACGCTTCCGTCGGGAGATCGTGTCCGATCGCTACGCCGCGACTGCCCCACGCGAGTTCAGAAAAACCGGACGGTTTGATGACCAACTCCCGTTGCTTTTGTGTCACCGCGCCGAGTTGTCGCCAATCCGTCACGGCAGCCCCTTCTACCTCCAAATTCGGAATAACCGCATGTGGCGGAAGTGGACGGGCATCCATTATCCATGTTTCTGGGATCGCTGCTTGTAAGAACGGATATGATTTTTTACCGAGTTGACGTTTCCAAAACGGTTGGAGTGTCGGGTGGTGGAAAAGGGCGAGGCATAATTTCTCTTCAAGATAGGCTTTCGGCGGCGGTGTCATCACGATAGTACGTTTCTTCGCACTATAAAACATCAATTCTGATTTCGGGATATTCGGCAGATCAAATAATTCATAAAAACGGTATAGCACATCAGCGGGCAGTTTATCGTCTCCGTGTTCAACGAGGAGTCCGTCTTCCGTAAAAATGACTTCGTGCGGCTTAACAGCGCGCGTTTTCACGCCGACTTCACACAGCGCATCGGCGAGCCATACCATCTCCGCCCGATAATCTTCTGATTCATCTGAGACAACAATGGCAAGCGTCGGATCATCTTTCTTCGCTAAACTGCGAATCATCCCGGCATACCCGTTTACCATCCCGTCGCTCCCGCCGATGATAGCATAGCCGAGTTGTGCATAGAGCCTTGCCAGACAACCTGTTGCCCCGATGAAACCCGGAATCGAATCGAGTTCCGTAATTGCCATACCGTCAGCAGTCGGTAGGATGTCAGGACGTAGCACACCCGGTAACTGCGTCTTAAAACGGTTCATCCGACCATACTGGATGACTGTCTCCGGTTTCCCGATTTCCAAGTATTCAGCGACCCAAGCCGGTTGAATACCGCGGACACTCTGTGAATAGAGGAGATTACACGCCCGATAGAAATTTAGAAGGTGTGGACCGAGTTCTTCAAACCATTTTAAATCTGCCTCGGAAATCCAAAACGGCTCTGGTGAAATACGCCACGAGGTGTTGCTATCGGGATGGACATCCCGTTTCTCGCCTTCAAATAATTTTGCCTTCGGAATTTCATCATTGATAAATAAGCTTTTCTGTTTAGCATCCAAATTTCTTGTCCTTTTTCCCGTAGGATTATCCGTACCGACAGCGGTTCTAACCTCGCGCTTCCATGGTATCGTTAGCGAAGTCTTCAATCTCGTCTTCTTGTCCGGGAAGGAAAACCTGCTTAACGAAGTCAATTTTCTTTTGCGAAGCGATGGTTTGCAAAACGTGCCGAGGCACAGGACTATCGACGTTGATAAGCGTCACAGCGAGGTCCCACACGCGCGAACGTCCGACAGTCATATCGGCGATGTTAATATTGTGTTCTCCCAAAATCGTCCCCATTAACCCTATCATCCCAGGTTGATCGCTGTTATAGATGAGGAGGATATACCCTGTTGGTCTGACGTTTATATGAAGTTGATTGATACGAACAATGCGGATATCCTTTTTACCGAAAGCGGTGCCTTCTATAACCGACTCACCCTTGTCGGTCACAACTGTAATCGCGATGGAGTTCGCAAAATTCGCTTCCGATTCGCTCTTTGTCTCTGTAACGGAAATCCCGCGTTGCTTAATCAGAAAAGGCGCATTGACATAGTTGACATCCGCGAGTACAGGGGTCAAAAGCCCTTTCTGTAATGCGACAGTTACCGGTGTAACATCCTCTTTCTGGAAAAGTGTTCCGTTATAATGGATCTTAATCGCTGATATTTGCCCCTCAACAATTTGTGCGTGAAAACTACCAATCTTTTCGGCAAGCGTCAGATAAGGACCTAAAATATCGAGCGTCCTCGGATCAATTTTAGGCTGATTAACAGCGTTGGCGACCGGTTCACCACGAAGTGCGTTTTTGACTTGCTGTGCCACCTCAATGGCAACGTGTTCCTGTGCTTCTGATGTTGACGCACCGAGATGAGGGAGTGCCAAAACATTTTCTAAGTCTAATAGCGGTGTATCCGTCGCGGGTTCGTTTTCAAAGACATCCAGCGCAGCACCGGCGAGTTCTCCAGTTTTCAAAGCGTCATAGAGCGCATCTTCGTCAATGATGCCCCCGCGAGCACAGTTAATCAAACGGCAACTCGGTTTCATCCGCGCGAACTCCGAGGCACCGATACTATGATAGGTCTCGGCGTTAAGATGCGTATGGATAGAGATATAATCTGACGCCTGAAAAAGCGTCTCTCGGTCAACAAGCCGGATACCGATTTTTTCCGCCGCGCTCGCCGAGATGTATGGATCGTAGGCGATCACCTGCATGCCAAACGCTTGCACGCGTCGCGTTACCTCGCGTCCGATACGACCTAACCCGATCGTCCCGAAACTTTTCCCGTATAACTCGACCCCGATGAATTCGTTGCGCTGCCAGGTCTTATTTCTCAGCGAAATACCTGCAGGCACTATATTGCGCGCCAATGCCAACAACATCGCGATTGTATGCTCCGCCGCCGCAATCGTATTCCCCGTTGGCGTGTTGACAACCAAGATACCGTTGCGTGTTGCTGCTTGCACGTCAATGTTATCAACACCCACGCCGGCGCGACCAATGACTCTTAACTGCGTCGCAGCGTCAATAACATCTGCAGTTACCTTCGTTGCACTTCTAATAAGCAGCGCATTGTAGTCAGCAATCCGGTCCAACAGTTCTTCGTGCGAGAGATCAAGGAGGACATCCACCTCAAAATCCCCACTCTCTGTTAGAACATCTAAGCCTTGCTGTGACAGCAAATCGCTGACCAGCACTTTATTCATAACTCAAACTCCTCCGCGCTTATCGTGATCCAAACGACTCTTTAACATCAGTTGCATCTGCAAGGCACTCTAAATTATAGCATGTCTGAAGCCTTCTGTCAATTACATTTATTTTCACTACTTTACTGACTGCTGATGGCTAACTGCCAAATACTATTGGACATATTTTTTTTTATGTGATAGTATATACGCTAATATGTATCGTGCCTTTTCGCAGGGCACGAATTATGTTAAAACATGGAGGCATAGATATGCTAGGCCTGGGTCCCCTCGAATTAGTAATCCTATTAGTCATTGTGTTACTCATCTTCGGTGGAAAGCGTCTTCCTGAATTGGCGCGCGGTCTCGGTAGAAGCATCACAAACTTCAAAGCCGGACTCAATGAAGAACAGCCGGATGAAACCGAAACAACAGCACAACAAGAAGCAGAGCCACCACCAAAAGAGAAAAGCGGATAACAAGTCTGACGTGGAGAATTTTTGATGAATGATAAACTACCCGATTTTCTTCAAGATGTCATTGAAGAATACCCGGAAGTCTGGAAAGCGTATCAGGCATTGGGTGAAGCCTGTGGCACTGCCGGTCCGCTCGACCCCAAAACCGTGAGACTCGTCAAACTCGCATTGGCGATCGGTGCGAAATCTGAAGGTGCAGTGCACTCGCATACACGGCGCGCCCTCCGAGAAGGGATCACGCCAGAAGAATTGCAACAGGTGGCACTGCTCGCGGTGACTTCTATCGGTTGGTCATCCAGCATGGCGGCACTGTCTTGGATTCAGGACATCGTGCACAAACAATCGCAGTCTGATTGAGGAAAATCAGCATGGACGCAGGTCGTAAACGCCATCAGATGTTTGCAAAGCGCGTCTGTGGGGTTCTAATGCTCACGGTGCTTTTATCGCTTATCCCGTCTGTGAGTAGAACTGAAACGACTTCGGCATTCCAAGAAGGCGTGGAATATGTCAAATTGCGACTCTACCCACAGGCAGTCGATACTTTTAAGGCGATTTTAGCACAGCAACCAACAAACGTAGACGCACTTTTCCAACTCGCGAACGTCTACAAATTGCAAGATGAACTCGAATTAGCGATTGAGACGTTTAACCAGATTTTTACAGCAGCTGCAGAGATAAAAAATGTTCCACCCTCAACAGCGGAAAGGATTTACGGGTTAACACACCTCGCGCTGGCAGAAATCTATTGCAAACAGAGTCAATTAGACATCGCAGAACAGCACGCGAAAGAAGCCGTTGAAAGATCCCCGGCAGAGGCGGATACACACTACCGGCTCGGCTATATCTACACACATCAGGCAAAATTCGACGCAGCACTCGCCGCATTCAAGCGTACCCTCGCGCGTAACCCCGATTTTCCAGAAGTTTATGAATGGCTCGGCTTAATCGCACTCATGCGGAACGAACCGCAGCAAGCCGTGGCACACTATCAGACTGCCATTGAGAAAAAACCTTACGTTCAAAGTGCTTACTATAACCTTGCCAAGGCGTACCGACTTCTTGGCGACATGCCAGCAGCAACGGAACAACTTAAACACTTCCACCAGATGAAAGCCTATTATGACCGAACCTATGCCATCGAAAGTGCTTTGGCAGAAGAGCCACTCAACACGACCCTCCGGTTGGAATTAGCAGAAATCCATCTGGCACACAAGCATATCGCCGCAGCGGTTGCGACTTACCAAGCACTCATTCGGTTGCATCCGAACCTGACAGTCGGCTATGATAAGTTGGGGCGGCTTTACATGAATCTCAATATGTCCGAGCGCGCGATTCCTTTCTTCCAAAAAGTCCTTGAACTCAACCCAAACGCTGTAGAAGCACATGTTCGATTGGGATGGCTCTATACCAAATCAAAGGCGTTTGACAAAGCAGAATCGCATCTGCAAACCGCGATAAAGCAGATGCCACACCTGAGTTTGGCATATCACGGTTTAGCCGAAATTTACACGCAGCAAGGGCACATTCAAAAGGCAATTGATGTCTATCAACATCTCACAAAAATTGAACCTAACGATGACGAAGCTCGGAAAGCTTTACACAACTTGGAACGTCTAAAACGATCGTCACAAACAACGCCATAAACCTACCCTTATGCCAAAAAACATCCGCAATCACAATTTCTATCGCCTTTTCAGACTCGCACTTATAGCGACGGCTATAAGCCTCCTATATTACACTGCCGTATTCGCAGATCCAATTTTCATTGATGTTACGGCATCTGCGGGGTTAACCTTTGAACATACCGATGGTAAGAGCGGTTTAAGACTTTTCAATGAATTCCTCGGATCCGGTGGCGGGTTTTTCGATTATGACAGCGACGGTGATCTTGATATCTACCTCGTCAACGGTGCCCTACAGACAGACAACGTACAAGACAAAACACCGCATAACGTCCTCTACCGAAACAACGGGGATGGCACTTTTACAGATGTAAC
>VYCT01000134.1:17902-45792 GCA_009843785.1 Candidatus Poribacteria bacterium
AACGGGGATGGCACTTTTACAGATGTAACCACAAATGCCCAAGTCGGCAATCCAAACTGGGGCACGAGTTGCGCCTTTGCCGATGTCGATAACGATGGATATTTAGACCTTTATATAGCGAACTATGCCGAATATACACCGGAAAATGACGTCCGCTGTGAAGAGCGTGGTGTTCACGTCTATTGCGGACCGCACGCATATCCCGCGGTTCACGATACTTTTTACAAGAATAACGGAGACGGTACATTCACGGATGCCTCAACTTTATACCGTCCCGCAGACCTGATCCCTCAGCACGGGTTAGGCGTAACCTTTGGTGATTATGATGCAGATGGGAACATTGACCTCTACGTCGCCAACGACCAGGATCCGAACTTTCTATTTCAGAACAGCGGCACTGGTAATTTTTTAGAGGTTGCATTAATCTCAGGTGTATGCTATAATGATATGGGAAAAGAAGAAGCCGGTATGGGGACGGATTTCGGTGACTATGACAACGACGGACGACTCGACCTCACCGTTAGCAATTACCAGACTGAAACCAATACCGTTTATCGCAATTACGACAGCACCTTCTTTACCGACAATACCATTACCTCAGGCATAGCGGAGGTAACGCACGGCTATTTGGGATGGGGCATTCGATTCTTTGATTACGACAACGATGGACATCAAGATATCTTCGTCGCAAACGGGCATCTGATGGATAACATCAATGTCCTTGAGAAACACGTAACCTATCCGCAAAGAAATCTGTTATTCAGAAATTTAGGCGACGGTACGTTCGCCAATGTCACGTCTGCTGAAGCACGCCATCACGATGATCGTGATCGCGGGACTTCAGTGGAGACCGACGGTCTATCACTCAAAAAAGTCAGTCGGGGTGCCGCTATCGGCGATTACGACAACGATGGTGACCTGGATATCCTCGTTACCAATTGCAACCAGCGTCCAGACTTGCTTCAAAATGCAGTCGGTAACCGAAACAATTGGATACAAGTTCGGGTCGTCGGACAAAAAAGCAACCGTTCGGGAATCGGCGCAAGAATCAAGGTCGTAACCGGCACACATGTTCAATATCGGGAGGTGCAAAGTGGCGGGAGTTATCTCTCCTTCCACGATCTACGCGCCCATTTTGGCGTTGGTAAAGCGGAACAGATTGATCTCGTTGAAATTCGCTGGCCCAACGGACACATCAATCGAGGAACATCTCTCCCTGTCAACCGAAGATTTAGGGCAGTTGAAGGCGGAGAAATTGTTCCGATGGATTAACTTATACAAATAATGCACAGGCTAACAGTCTATGCTACAATGCACAGGCTAACGGTTTCCTATGCTACATGGAGGAAAAAATGAGGAACCTATTTATTATACTAACCCTTATCACGTTTGTGGCATCTTTTGCGTATGGCGCAAACGAACCGGAGGATTCGTTGATCCTCTACTTCTCTTTTGATGAAATTGATGGTAAAAACGCCATTGACCATTCACTGTACGAGAACCACGGTGAATTGGTCGGGGACGCGAAACTTGCTGACGGTAAATTCGGTAAGGCACTTGAACTTAACGGCGAAAGCGATTGGGTTGTAGTCCCACACGATGATATCCTTACTGTTGATGAGAGTGTCACCGTCATGGCTTGGATTAATACTGAACGGCATCAAGGCCCCGGTGGGCAGCGGTGGCAAGGTATTGTTGCGAAAAGCAACAACCCGCGCTCCTACAGTTTCTACACCGAATTCCCGAGCGAATGCCTTCACCTGAGCGTCGGTGGTTCAGGAAGTGTTTGCAACAAGAAGGTGCCGTTAGAGGAATGGGTGCATGTTGTGGCACAGGTAGATGACGGCACAACACACAAGTATTGGGTAAACGGTGAATCGGCTGGTGAATTCGGCGGTAAAAACGCACCCCCCGGTAAAGCAGACACTGCCGAACTCTTGGTTGGAAAAACACATGAAGGCAGTCGAGAATTCCTCGGACTTATTGACGAAGTCCGGATCTGGAATCGCGCCCTCACCGAGGATGAGATTATTGAACAGATGGAAAAAGGGCATTTTGAACTTTTTCCTGTGGACCCGAAACGGAAACTCGCAACGACCTGGGGACATCTCAAGAAAACCCCACAACGCTAATATTTTCTCTCTGCGCGCTTTGGTCCCATGAAATCCAAGCGCGCAGATGTCCATTTCTAAACAAAAGGAGAAAAAATGAAAAATCTCTTTCCTGTGTTGGCAATTATAATGCTCATGACACCTTTTGCCTACGCTGCGGATCCCTCCGATGATTCACTCATCCTCTACTTCTCTTTTGATGAAATTGATGGTGATACGGTTACGGATCACTCCCAATACGGCAACGACGGAACTATTACCGGCGCGCCTGAATTAGCGACTGGAAAATTCGGAAATGCGCTCAAATTGAACGGTGAAAGTGATTGGGTTGTAGTGCCGCACGCCGATATTCTCACCGTTGATACAGATGTAACAGTTATGGCATGGATCAATGCCGGAAGACACATGGGCCCCAATGAACAGCGGTGGCAAGGGATCCTCTCAAAGGGCAACAGCCCGCGTTCTTACAGCTTTTACACCGAATCCCCAAGTGAGTGCCTGCACCTCAGTGCTGGGGGCAGCGGTAGTGTTTGCACCGGGAAAATCGCACTCAACGAGTGGCAACACGTTGCAGCACATGTAGAAGACGGTACACACAGATATTGGTTGAACGGCGAAAATGTGGGCGAATTCGGTGATAAAAACGCACTGCCGGGTGCCGCCGATACAGCTGATGTCCTTGTCGGAAAAACCCACGAAGGCAACCGTGAATTCCTTGGACTTCTCGACGAGGTCCGCATCTGGAACCGTGCCCTCAACGAAGAAGAAATCCAAGCAGAAATGAATTCCGCAGCAACACCTGTCGAACCGCTGGGGAAGTTGTCCACAACGTGGGCGACACTCAAATCCAAAAGGTAACAGGCTCGAATAACTTTTGTAGGCGCGCTTGGAAGCGCGCCTATACCGCGAATGAAAAGGAGAACCCATAACGTTATGAACGGAAAATTTATCGCATCAGCCAACGTAGAACGAGACGAACTCGACTGGGGCACAATCGGTTGGCTCAGCCGACCAGAGAGCACCGGCGCGAAAGACATCGTCGCTATGGAAGTCAGCCTCTCACCCGGTTACGGACACGACTTCCATAAACATCCCGACCAAGAAGAGGTTATCTACGTTATAGAAGGCAGTGTTGAACAGTGGCTCGAAGATAAGAAACAGACACTCAATGCAGGCGACTCCGTTTTCATCCCAGCGGATATGGTTCACGCGTCCTTTAATGTCTCTGACCAGTCGGCAAAATTGTTCGTAACCTTGAGTCCTTCCAAAGGCGCAGAGGGATACCAACTCATTGATGTTTATGACGAGGCACCGTGGAATACGCTCCGCTCGTAACCGTGCCGCCAAACATGTATAATATCCTTTAAATCTGGACGGTATAATGGAAACATCGATGCCCGATACATCATCGCCACTCCGCCAACGGATGCGCGAATTCTACGAAACATCGGAAACCTATAAAAATCTCTTGGCTGCACACGATGAAGCCTACCTCCGACACTACGTAGCATTGGTCATCCGTTATGCGCCGCCGCGTTCCAAAATACTCGACCTCGGATGTGGGAACGGTATCTCCGCGCGGCTCCTGAATCAGGCAGATTTCGATGTCGTCGGCACCGATATTTCCCCGCTCTTTCTTCAAAAAGCACAAGACTGGGAAAATCCGCGGCTCCGATACCACGTCTGCGACGTGATGGAACTCCCGTTTGAAAGTGAGTCTTTCGATGTTATCTGTTCAAACGAATTAGTTGAACACCTGCCCGATGTAGAGACAGCTTTAAACGAAATGATACGGGTGGTGTGCAAAGGTGGACGTATTGTAATCTCTGGACCGAACCTCTGTTCACCCCTAATCCCGCTGCTGGATTGGTTCAGCCTGATGGCAGGCAAACCCGGTAGACCCGTCTGGGGTGAAACGAAGCGGCAAGCGTTGCAGCAATTCACACGAAACTGTCGGCTCTATCTAACAAAACGGTTCTCTACCAAATCGCCGCATTTCATTTACCGTGAACCCGATTTACAAGCAGATGCTATCGGTGGCGATTCAGACAGCGCATACTACGCCAGCCCGATTGATCTCGCCCAATTTTTCCGATCACACGGGTTCACGATCATCAAAAAGGCTGTCGGATTTGGTGTAAAGGGCAGAATCATCGCGGGTACGTTTCCGTACTTGAGCCCTTATATTACGATGGTTGTAGAGAAATGAACATCCGTCCGAACGATTTTGTCTTAGAGATAGGGAGCGGTCACAACCCGAAGGCACGTTCGGATGTCTTGTGCGATAAATTCATAGGCGATGACGAACAGCGTGGCGGCGCAATCGTTACTGACCGTCCGATGGTGGAAGCGGATGGAGAGTTCCTGCCGTTCGCAGATCGGGCGTTCGACTATGTTATCTGCTCACATGTGTTGGAACACGTCAAAGACCCGAAGCGATTCATCGCCGAATTAACGCGTGTCGCATGCCGAGGCTACATTGAAACGCCCTCTGAAATAGGGGAGCGCATCTACGGGTGGCACTATCACAAGTGGGTCGTCAACTTGGTCGATGGCTGTTTGATGCTACGGAGAAATGAAAAAAACTCCCAATTTGGGCAACTTTTCCATAGATTGGCGGTAACAGATAAGCATTGGAAGCGGTTTCATATCATGCATCATCACCTCTTCTTGGTCCAATACGAATGGGAAGATGAAATAGACTATAAAATACTTCTCGACCATGAATCAGCATTGGATTTGGAATGCCACGATACGCTTGACAGGCTTGTCGCATTAGATGGTAATGTTCCGAGGCATAATGAGTGGTTACTGCTTCTTAAAAGTGCAGTGCCGCGAGGCATCGTTTCCCGTGCAAAATCGCTTCTGGCAAAAGGTAATAATCGTCAGACGAAAACATTGCAAGAAATCCTCGTCTGTCCGCAGTGTAAAGGTGAAATTACGTGGGAAGCACACAGCCTCCACTGTAAAACGTGCGAACAGTCCTACCGGATTGTTGACGGCATTCCACGTTTGATCTTTTAATTATTCGCAAGGCGTTAAATAAAATGATTGGTTTGTCGGCGATTTTCTCTTATATCCGCCTGCGCCGTTGTTGCAGGCTGCCATCTTTGGTTACAAAAACAAAAACCGTAGCTCGTAACGAAGTGGAGAGCGGATTTAAGAAAGGCACTTCAATAGTTCAAATTTACGCTGTTTCTCCGCAAGGAAAATTAAAAAAACGAAATGGAGAGGCGACTCGAACACGAAAACCGTTAAGGCACTAACCAACTATACTTATCCGCAAGGAACGTTAAAAACATGAATGTAGTACCGAAAGAATTTATTCGCGTGATGCCAGATGTAATGCAAGAGTTCATCAGTGAAGCCTTCCAGAAAGCAGGCACCTCGGAGGCGGACGCTGCGCATATCGCGCGTCTGCTCGTTCTCACGGATTTGCGCGGTGTGTTCAGTCACGGCACGCAGCAAACGCCGGGATACGTCGGGATGATGCTTGACGGCAAAGTAAACCCACGTCCAAACGTCCGCTGCATCGATGAATCCCCGACGACAGCGGTCTACGACGGCGACGGCGGTATGGGACATTTTGCCGCGTATCATGCCGCACAAGCAGCCGTTGAAAAAGCCAAAGAGATAGGGTTGGGTGCCGCAACGAGCCGGAACCATTTCCACTTCGGGAGTGCAGGCAAGTATACGCGGCTCGCACTTGAAGTGGACTGCGCCGGGTTTGCGGTGTCTTGCCACCGTTTCCGACACGGGCCCGGGAGCACGGTTGCCACCGCAACGGGTGCGTCGCCGATGAGTTTCGCGATTCCGGCGGGCGACCAGCCACCCATAGTCGTCGATATGGCAACCGGCATTGATGCCAAGCTGCCGTTGGAACAGGCGTTTGAACAGAGTCCGGCAGCGTTCTTCAAGATGTTAGGTTTGAGTCATGTGAGTCATGCGCTCGGTGGGTTTATGGCAGGCATCTGGCTATTCGATAAGCCGCCGGATCCGCCAACAATCTGGGAAGGTGCCAATCAAGGGGCTTTCATCGCAGCGATCGACATTTCCCGATTCCGACCGATTGACGAATATAAAGCGGAGATCGATCAACATATCCACGACGCACGACAGATGCAACCGGCACCGGGTTATGACCGATCAGATCTGCCCGGCGGCTTAGAATGGGAACGCGAGCAGGAATGGGCTGAAATCGGCATCCCAGTTGGCGAAGGACATCAGGCACAGTTAAAAGCAGTTGCTGAACGCGTTGGCATCCCGCTGCCGTTCTAAATGCTAACTTCAATTTTATCAGATATTATTAGAATTCGACCTTTTTCAATAGTCTAAGGGGCTAATAGTGTTAACAGCTGTTTTAGTTTTACAAGCGTTCCTACTTCTCTTTATCATAGTCCTCTCAATTGTAGGCTGGCGAAAGTTAACTGAAGCCTCGCAAAAGTTAACTGAACAATTAACAGAAAAGAGGGTATCAGTTTTATATGAACATATAATACGTTATGAAACTGGTCTCTTCAAGAGTAAGGTGGAGGGAGGTTATCAAGTGCAGTTTCTCTATGATGGACTTCCGATTGGTGAACCAACGGAAAAAATAGTATATTCCGAAGATAAAGTGGACACAGAGGCTGTCCAAAACGCTCTTGCAGTAGCATTGCAAACGCTGCAAATTGCCATCGAGGCATCTGGTATACCACTTAGAGTCCTTAACAAGGTTGACGATGTTATCAAAACTCTATCCAAAAAATAGTCATTCACGAAATTCAAGATGTAGAACTGCTTTTTGAATGTGTGCATGCGTTTATTTTTTAGATGTAGTGTAAAAAAAAATATGAATACAAACAACATAGAAGATCGAAATATCGTGATTATTGGCGGCGGGACTGCCGGTTTCGCCGCAGGGGTCTATACATCTCGTGCCATGCTTGAACCTGTTCTTATTACAGGCGATGCACTCGGTGGGCAACTCTCTTTGACGCTCGACCTTGAGAACTATCCGGGTTTTTTCGGGAACGAGGCGGGAGTCTTTATACAAGGTATGCAGGAACAGGCAGAACGGTTCGGCACCGAAGTCAAATTTGATACCGTAACAGCCGTTGACTTTTCGCAACACCCGTTTGCTGTCACGACCTATGAGAAAGAATATCGCGCCAAATCTGTAATTATATGCACGGGTGCCTCACCGCGCACACTTAACATCCCCGGTGAAGAGGGATATGGCGGACGCGGTGTCTCTTACTGCGCTACATGCGACGGGTTTTTCTTTCAAGACCAACGGCTTATCGTCGTTGGTGGTGGCGATGCAGCACTCGAGGAAGGCATCTTCCTCACCAAATACGCCTCCGAGGTTTACATCGTCCATCGACGCGATCAACTCCGAGCAAGCCAGATTATGCAGGAACGCGCCTTCAAAAACGATAAAATTAAGTTTATCTGGGATACTGTCGTAGAAGAAATTAACGGCGATGCGGATAAAGTGACCGGTGCCACGCTCAAAAACGTCAAAACCGGTGAAACGCAACTTTTCCCGATTGACGGTGTATTTATCTTTATAGGACATATTCCGAACACAGAACTGTTTACGGATGTCATACATACAGACGAACAAGGATATATCATTGTTGACGAGATGCAGCGCACAAACATAGACGGTGTTTATGCGGCGGGCGATGTTCACGACCACGTATTCCGTCAAGCGATTACCGCTGCCGGAGCGGGCGCAGCGGCAGCGATCGCTTCCGAAAAATTCATCGCTGAATTGGAGAATCGCGCCTATCCGGGGAATTGATCCATTGATATGATCTACGTAAGGGAGCAGCCGGATCCAGATTTTGCGTCACTGCCGCACGGTAGATACGATATTGTAACCAAAGATGCCTTGCAGAAATTTCCTGGCCTACGGATATTCGGAGTAATCTTCTGGTATCACAGTGGGTCATGAGTGGTTTAATTCATCCACATCAAGCAATTGGTAACTTTTTATCGGAGGTAGTCATGCAAGAATCTTCAGTTTACAAACATCTCGTAGAGACAGCCGGAGAAGAGTATTATCAACGCGGGGCGCGACAAACAGCAATTCAATCCGTCTTCAGTGTTCTTGAGTTTAAGTTTGATGGACGCGCAGTTCAAGCTCTTAGACCGGCATTAGAAAGCATCCAAGATCTGCAACGTCTTCAAGAGTTGCATAACGAGGCTTTACGCGCAGAAACCTTTGAAGCGTTCTCCCGCACTTTGAATATGAACAGTAACGAATAATAGGTTAAAGAGAGGATTGAGCCGGATAGTTGGTATAGAGTCATAGATTTCAATATAACGAAGGAAAAGGAAATTATTTCAGTGACCGATCACAAACACCCACGCCTCGCTCTCGGTTTAGATTCAAGCACGCAGAGCCTATCGGCTGTTGTTATTGATATAGACACAGCAGAAAAATGCTTTGAGCATTCGCTCGATTACCGCGCCGATACACGACTCAACCGATTCGGTATCGGAGCGGACTATATCTTACCGCCGAGAGAAGAAGGTGAAGCCGAGCAGCCACCGTTAATGTACCTCGCTTCGCTCGATGCCATGTTCGCTGACCTGCGCGAGGCAGGCGTACCACTTGAAGCTATTCGCCTCATCAACACGTCTGGACAACAACACGGACACGTCTATCTGAACAGCGAGGCGGATGCGCTTTTGGCGCAGTTGGCGAGTTTCCAAAACTTCACAGAAGATGAACGCGATTTGCAAACCCTACTTAAAGACGCATTCGCATATCCGAACGCGCCCATCTGGATGACAGCGAATACCGTCACACAAACCGAGGCAGTCCGAGACGGTGTCGGCGGGAAAGCGGAAATGATTAACCTTTCAGGTTCCGATGCGCCGCTCCGGTTCACGGGTACTGTCATGCGACGCGTCGGGGAGCAATTTCCAGAACACTACGCCGCGACAGCAAAAGTCCAGTTAATTAGCAGTTTCATCCCAGCAGTGCTAACCGGTAACGCAAACGTCCCTATCGACTACGGTAACGCCTGCGGCATGTCGCTCATGAACTATCGCTCAAAGACGTGGGACCCTGCATTGCTGGCAGCAACCGCGCACGGATTACCGGGAGATGTGGAAGCATTCCAATCGAAATTGCCGACGCTGGCACGTCCAGATTCCATTGTGGGCAGTCTCGCTGCGTATTATATAGAGCAATACGGTTTTGAGGGTCGCTGTGCGGTCATCGCGGGTTCCGGCGACAATCCACAAGCGAAAGTACCTGTTGCCGGAGACCTGCTCAGCCTCGGCACCAGTTTCGTTAACATGGTCTCAACCGATGGAGAGACACTCGATCCAGAGGGATTCGCCAATGCTATGTATGACGGCATCAACCGTCCGTTTATGTTTGGCTGCCGTACAAACGGTGCTATGGTCTGGGATGCCGTGAGAAACAATTACGGTTTAGCAAAAGAAGAATACGCACCTGCTGAGGCGGCGTTGCGGGAAGCCGCACCTGGACAGTTTATGACATTTTGGCAACCTAAGACGGAATCTTTCCCTGTCTCCGGCGCGTTCGATTTGATCCGTGCCGCTGCGCAACCGACTCTATCAGAAGATTATACGGGCATCATTGAGACGAGCCTCGCTGCCGTTTACGTCTACTCCGCTGTCTTCACGAAGCAAACGCAAGCACCGCTATTTGTAACAGGTGGCGCAACCGATAGTCCTGAAATCATGCGGCGTGTCGCTGGCATTTGGAATAGACCAACGCTGCCGGTCGAAAAGGGTGGTGCAGCATTGGGTGCCGCAGTCGCAGGGGTCAAAGCACTCCACGACGCAGCAAACGAATCTTTTGACATCGAAGCATTCAGTGCCTCCGTCCTAAAACGCGGCGAACCGATTCAGCCACATCCTGAAGATGTCGAAGCATATCACGGCAAAGGCAAATATCTCGAAAGGTTCCGTGAAACATACGAACAAATTATGGCAGAACACCCAGTATAAATATATCGGAAAGGAAGGATAGAAGAATGGAAGGAAGGTGAAACTTCCAACCTTCCAGTCTTGCAATCTTCCAGTTCAAACGATGAGAAGAAGCGAAAAATGAACAGTTCCCTAACGCACTTCGACGAAAAAGGCAATACACGGATGGTGGATGTCGGTGGTAAGGAAGAGACCTTACGCATCGCCGTCGCCCGCGGGTATATTACTGCCCACCCCGAAACACTCCGATTAATTGCTGAGCAAAAGATGAAGAAGGGTGATGTTTTAGAGGTTGCACGCCTTGCGGGTATCATGGCAGCGAAACGCACTGGCGAGTTAATCCCGCTCTGCCATCCGCTCGCGCTCACTTCAATTCGCGTCGAACTCGCAATTGCAGATGATAGATCACGAATAGAGATTGAAGCAGAGATTCAAACAATCGGTCGCACAGGTGTGGAGATGGAAGCACTTACCGCCGTTTCAGTTGCAGCGTTGACCGTCTACGATATGTGTAAAGCAGTAGATAGGGAGATGGTCATCGCCGATGTCAGGCTCGTCAAAAAGACCGGTGGTAAAAGTGGCGATTTTGTATCCGTTTCCGATACGCAGCTACCTTAAGAGAGGACACATCAATGGAGAACCAGAAAACGCGCCATATACACATTGTAATTCTCACAGTTATGCTGATTTCCACAACAGCGTTTGCCGCAGATCATGTGCTGATCATTGGCGGCGCTGCCGGTGAGAAATCCTTTTATGACGCATTCTGGAGCGCAACTTCCCGGTTCCACGAACTGCTCATCGACGAATACGGTTATACACAGGAACAAATCACTTTTCTCTTTGAGGATATGGGCGGGTCTGAAGCGTCAGGAATTGTTGATACCGAATCAAAACGTGAACAGGTCTTAGCAGCGTTTGCCGAACTCGCTGAAACTGTTCAACCCTCAGATCGGTTCCTGCTCTTCATGCTTGGACACGCATCTCGCACGGGTAGAGGAGACCTGAAGTTTAATCTGCGGGGGCGGGATATTACTGAAGCAGAATACGTTACGCTCATTAACACTATATCCGCCGAACGCCAGATTTTAATCTTCGGTTTCCCTTATAGCGGTAAACTTGTACCGCAACTGAGTAAATCCGGACGAATTATCCTCACCTCAAGTTCACCCAATGAAGGCTACTCACTACAAGCAGGATTCGGCAATGTTTTCGTTGATGCCTTCTTCTCCGCAGCGAATGACACCGACAGAAACGGCGACATCTCTCTGTTAGAAGCGTTTCTATCACTGCAAACACGAACGAAGGACTTCTATGAAAAAGACGGCAGGGTCCAATCTGAACACCCGCATCTTGATGATAACGGCGATAGGGATGCAACGCGAAACTTGACAGCTGTAGCAGAAGAAACAGATGACGGCGCGCTCGCTGAAAAAACGTTTTTGGGAACACGCCGTTCAGCCTTACAAAGTCCACCGCCCGAACCAGAAGTTTTAACCGACGCACAAAGTCCAGAGTCGCGCCAGCCGCCGATTCTTACCGATGGAGTGCCCACTGTACCGTCCGAAACCGACGATTCCAAGCGTAAACGTATACAGCTAAATCCGGATGGTTCTATTAGCCCTGTCCCCAGTCGTGAAAATCGTAGATCATCGCTGCCGTACAACTTCATTAGCGAATCAGATGAACAATTAGTCCAAGACGCTATTGACAAACTGCCCGCTCAAGAAGCATCCCAAGATGATGGGGCTATCATCCTTTGGGATAGCGTTGATATCAATATCGATGAAAAGAGTCGCTATGTCTACTCGACACGGCGGGTCGCTAAGATTTTTAACGAAGATGGCAAAAGTCTTGCTGAGGTCAGCATCCCTTATATGCGTGGTAGAGATGATGTCACTATTCATCATGCCCGTACTTTGACTCCCGATGGCGAAGTTGTCGAACTCGATACAAACGAAATTATACGCGATGTACCACCACCGAGTGCTGTGGACGCCGGGTTGTACGTTGATGCACGCTTGATGTACTTCACGCTCCCAAAAGTTAGCGACGGCTGTATCATAGACTACGCCTACTCCACGAATAACCTTGGACACGTCATGCAAGGCGAATTTTGGCGGCAAGTCTATTTCCAAGGACAGCATCCGGTCCAATATTATCGCTTCACCGTACATATCCCCAAGAAAAAACAGCTCTATTATCAGGTCTCAGGGGCACCCGCTGGTGCTACAGGTTCTCAGTCGGACAGTTCCTTTCTCGATATCCAACCCACGACGACAGAGAGTAACTACACCCGCACTTATACCTTTGAGGCGCGAGATGTGCCACCTCTAAAAGATGAATACTTGATGCCCGCACCTCAAGATATCGCTTATAACATCAGCATCTCCTCCCTCGATTCTTGGGATGAACTGGCGACGTGGTATGCAACATTGATCCGCGAACAGGATGAGATTACACCCAAAATCGAAGAAAGAACAAAGCAACTCCTCAGTGGTGCGTGGTCCCGAAAGGAAAAAATAAAACGGCTTTATGAATACGTCGCAACGAACATCCAGTACCTCGGCTATGAACTCGGCATTTGGGCGATCAAACCCTACCCCGCTGATTTCGTCTTAGAAGTCGGGAAAGGGGACTGTAAAGACAAAACAACGCTCCTTTCGACGATGCTGGCATCCGCAGGGATTAATGCTTATCCTGTTCTCATTTCCGCTGGGGACATGCGCGGTGTCAATGCCCATCTCTCTGATGGCGGCGCAGAGGTCGAAGCCGTCCCGTCGCTCGCCTATTTCAATCACATGATCCTCGTCATCGAAGGCGACAAAGACGATGACCTTATCTGGTTGGATCCGACAGCCGAAACCTGCGCATTCGGGGATCTACCCGCCGGTGACCAGGATAGATGGACACTGATTATTAACCCGCGTTTTTTAACAGAGGATAAAGCCCCTGAACAAGAAACTGGCGATATACAGAACGAACTCTATCGCTTTCAAAAAAGCCCTTCTCTGGATGCAACATCGAATCTCAAACGCGTTCACACCGACATCAAGGTGAAAAAAGACCTGAGTGTCTCTGTCCGTCAAGAATTAACGGTTACAGGGAGTTTCAACATGAGGCTCCGGAGCCAACTCAGACACCTTCAGACCGCCGAGGAGAAGTCGGAGTTCCTACACAAAGCATTGGAGTTGGACGCTCGCGCGAAAATAGAAGATTTCAAAGTCTCCAAGCTTTCGGAGTTGGAAGGTGAATTGAAGGTCGAACTCACGTGGAGTTGCAAGGAATATCTCTATGCAATCGGCAGCCAATTTGTGCTTGAATTACCGCTCGTCAAGCATCCTTACGCCGAATTATTGAGCGAGGAACGCCGAATGTATCCCGCCGCTATTGGCAAGGCACTCACGCTTGAGGACAAAATTACTGTCAGCACAGAAGCACCCTTTAAGATAGATATTGTCCCTGAGGAGAAGGCACTCAAAACCGATGTCGCGGACATTCAACTCCGATACTCTAAATCCAAACGTAAAGCCGAAATGCATCAGACAATCCGTTTCCTGACCCCACGGGTCACACCGGATTACATCCTGCATCTCAAAGATGTCGTCAGAATCGCTTCAAACCGAGGCACAAAACGGTTCATATTAACGCAAGAGTTTTAATAGTTATCAGTAACCAGTTACGAGTTACCAGTTAAGGTCTTGTGTCGGAAACATCTTCTATGACTGCCACAAGAAACCTCTTTAACCGGCTACTGGTAACTGGCCACTGGTAACCTTAACACCGATAACTGATAACCATAAACGAGGTAAACAACAAAAAATGCCAGCAACAGAAGAAGTTCAAGCGATAGAAGAATTAATGGAAAGCCAAGAACTTATCTTGGCGCAACTCAAAAAGGTTATAGTTGGGCAAGAGGAAGTTATCAATCAGATGTTGATGGCACTTTTTGCTGGGGGGCACTGCCTGTTAGAGGGTGTCCCAGGGCTCGCCAAAACGCTTATGATTCGGACTTTGGCGCAAATTCTGAACCTGAAATTCAAGCGAATTCAGTTCACCCCGGATCTGATGCCTGCCGACATCACTGGCACTGACGTGCTTGAGGAAGATCGAACGACTGGACATCGCTCGATTCGGTTCATTCAGGGACCAATTTTTGCGAATATCCTCCTCGCTGACGAGATTAACCGGACACCTCCGAAAACACAAGCCGCGCTCTTGGAAGCCATGCAAGAATATAATGTCACTGCCGGGGGTAATGAATACCAATTGGAACAACCGTTCTTTGTACTCGCCACACAGAACCCGATTGAGCAAGAGGGAACATACCCACTTCCAGAGGCACAGTTGGACAGGTTTATGTTCAAAATCGTCATCGACTACCCGACAGAGACAGAGGAAACAGACATCGTTTCAGCAACAACCGGCGCAGAGATACCTGAACTTGAAACCGCCCTGTCCGGGCACGCTATCGTAGCACTCCATAATATTGTGAGGCGTGTCCCCGCCGCCGACAACGTGGTGCAATACGCCGTGAAAATCGCGCGCGCCACGCGTCCGAAAGAGGAAGATGCCCCCGATTTTATCCAACAGTGGGTACGTTGGGGCGCGGGACCCCGTGCCGGGCAATACCTCATCTTAGGTGCCAAAGCCCGAGCGATTCTACGCGGACGCTACAACGCCTCCTGCGAAGATGTGAAATCTGTCGCAGCCTCAGTCTTACGCCATCGTGTCTTAACCAATTTCCATGCGGAGGCTGAAGGCGTTGACTCCGACACCGTCATCCAACGCTTACTCGACACGGTACAAGAACCTGCTGCGAGACTGTAGAACGCATAGGTGTCAATTCAAGAAAGAATTCATCGTAGGTGTTTTGCTTGGGTATTTCTGCGGATTTCCCCTGGGTTGAACGGATGGACACCATACAGACAGTTTCAGTCATCATCCCAGTCCTTAACGAAGAGGATGCCATCGCCAAAGTCATCGCCGATATTCCGCAAACAGGGAACAATGGGGAGATCACTGTCCAAGAAATTATCGTCGTTGATAACGGCTGCACGGACAACACCGCCGCAATCGCAGCACAGTGCGGCGCGCGGGTTGTAACTGAACCGCGGCGCGGATATGGATACGCCTGTCTCGCTGGTATCGTCGCGCTTGCGACGAAGCCACCGGACATCGTCGTTTTTCTCGATGGCGACTACAGCGACTATCCAACGGACATGCCACGACTCCTACAACCGATATGCAACGACGAAGCCGCATTCGTCATCGGCGCGAGGACACAAGGCGACGCAAAAAATGCGTTATTACCGCAAGCACGCTTCGGCAATTGGCTCGCCTGCTTTTTGATACACCGTTTCTTTGGGGTCCGCTATACAGATTTAGGTCCCTTCCGCGCCATCCAATATCCTGACCTGCTTGTGCTAAACATGCAAGACAAAACCTTTGGATGGACGGTCGAGATGCAGCTCAAAGCCGCGAAACTCGGAATCCCTGCCTGTGAAGTCCCGGTCCGGTATCGCAAACGCATCGGCACCTCCAAAATCACCGGCACCCTCACCGGCACTCTCAAAGCAGGCTACAAAATCCTCACCACTCTCATTTACCACCGCTTTTTGGCATAAACCTCTGACTTTCTCAACCGCACATTTTCCAATTGAAACCCACCCCAATTAATGTTATACTTAACTCAGGTTGCTACTAACGGATTTTGGTGTTTTGGCTTAGGTATTTCTGCGTATTTCAATGAGGTTTTCAACCTCTTTTCCCACCCCAGAGGGGTGATATATCTATAGAAAACGGCGTATTTAACCTCTTGCACTCCAGCGGAGTGCTATGTGTATAAACGGGGGGCAACTTGCGTTATACTTAGTCTAAAATTCTCAGGACTTACGTGGAATTGGATCGGTATGCTTACGTTTATAGGAGGGGTTTGAAGAGGAAATAAGAATCCGCTAATTGTGGTTAAATAAAAATGGAGGTTTACAAATAATGAAAAGAAAAAAGATAAAAGCAACATACAGAAACGGCGTGATTGAACCGTTGGATAGGATTGACCTTCCCGAAGGACAGGAACTTGAGGTCGAATTCAGCGTTCTCCAAAAAACGCCTCATGAACTTACTCGCGAAGCAAAAACAGAATTGATTCAAAAGATGAGTGGTTCTATGAAAGGAACATGGGGAAGCACGGTCGAAGAAATTGATGCTTATATCAAATCAGAAAGGCAATCATGGGATCGAGAATGTTAGATTTCCCAGCAGCAAACTCTCACATAAATCTAAAGCGGTGTGTAAAGTTTTTAAAGTGCGGCCCTGTAGCATAGACTGTTAGCCTGTGGCAAGTATTTCCCAATCCGTGAAACTCGTGATTTGCGGCATCCTCCCCCAAATACAACCTACATTCAGACAACAATTGACAGAATATCTACACACCTTTTCTTCATTTTTAACTTGAAACCGTCCTAACTTAATGCTATACTTGTTTTAAGTCTTACCGAAAACGAAATAGCCTCAGCGTTCCGTTGATAAATCAGGATAAACCATGAAAAACAAATCTTCCGATAACACCACAAACATAGATAGTTCGCCTGAACGCAACCCAGAACCTACACAAAAAGGCGAAATTAAACTTCTGGATGTCGTCGCGCTCACACAGGATGTCCCTGAGCATAATCTCAAGCGTGGAGACATCGGCACGGTTGTTGAAATCCTTTCAAACGGTGAAGCGTTCGAGGTCGAATTCAGCGATGACAATGGGCAAATGTCCAAGTGTCTGAGTTTCCTTGCCCCTCAACTCAAGGTGATACATCAAGCACCGATAAAAGCAGATGCCAAACGTCAAGCAACCGATTCCATAGAAGGATATCGCTACCAGATCTTGCACAGTGTGAATGCTTGGCTGGATCTTGCTGATAATGACATTCTCTATCTTGAAGTTGCGGAAGATTTTGATATAGAGTCAGAGGGAACGTTTACGGCAACGCAAGTCAAACACACGCAAGACCCTATAACGCTCAGGTCTCAGCAGGTGATTGACGCGATCAAAAATTATTGGGAACTGCAGACTAACAATCCAGATCGGCGTGTGAAATTCCGCCTTCTCACAAAATCCCAGATAGGTAAAGAACAAGGTAATCCATTTGAAACGGATAAACCGGGGCTTGAAGTATGGAGTCGTTGTTCCGGTGATGAAGCAGCTATCGAAAAAATATCTAATTTTTTACAGACCGACGGAAAAATATCAGAGAAAGTAAATGATTTTCTGAAGGAGGCATCACCTCGAGAAATTTATGAACAACTCATTGAACCGATTACTTGGGAAACGGACAGTAAACCTGTTAGTTTTGTTGATCAATCCATACGTGAAAAACTGGTTCATCATGGTAATCGACACGGTATTTCATCTTCCGCAGCAAAGAAAGTTTCTCATTCTCTTATTGATGAAGCTTGGAAAGTAGCAGGACAATCGGAAAACCGTGGACTTACCACAGTTCGCTTTCTTGAAATTTTCGAGGAGCAAACAACGCGAAGGATCCCAGAACATCAGTGGTTGCAGTACCAGCAAATGTTAACTGCTACGAAAGGTTTCATTGGAGCAGGACCTACAGCGGCCCCCTCTGATATTACGACCCAATCCCACCCTCACATACAAACCGGTATACCTCCGCTCTATCTTGATGTTTTTGTTCCGAGGCCAGACCTACTTACAGACATTCAAACTAAACTCCAATCTGACGGTATAGTCGTAATTCAAGGAAGCATGGACACAGGAAAAACAACCCTCGCAAAATTAACGGCAAATGCTATAGACGGAGATTGGTTTTGGCGGAATTTCACTAATAAAGAGGCATCTCAGATTGCTCAAGATTTAAAGCAACTTGCTGATGTAATAAGTAGCCAATCCACGCAAATCAATGTCACGCTTGATGATCTGAATTTACTACCTCAACAGCTGCGGGTGTACGAAGAAAACTTGGGGGTTGTAGCTTATAGGGTACTGGAACGTAATGCAAAATTATTGATCACAAGTCAATATATTCCACCCAATGACCTCCTTCGTAGTCTCGGTTTATCAGCATCGGTAGTTGTCCCAGTTTCTAATTTTACCATTCCCGAAATTGAGCAATTTGCTACAGAAATGGGGTGTCCCACTGAAGATGCAAAAGATTTGTCAGAATTGTTTCAATTGCCCACAAAGAGGCATCCAAGGCTTGTACACGCTCTGTTTACTCAATTAGAAGAAAAAGACTGGAAGCGACAAGATATAATAGAAAGTATCTTTCACGGATCTTCAACAATGGCAAAAGAGTTTGAAGATGCGCGTCGATTGCTTGCAGACCTATCAGAAGATCAACGTGAACTTCTCTATAGACTTAGTTTGATGATTACTGAATTCAGGAAAGATTGTGCCCTTAATATTGGCGAAATACCAAAACCTATATCCCATCCAGGCCATACTTTTAGCCAACTCGTTGGTCCTTGGATAGATCAAGTCAATGAAACCTACTATACAATTTCACCTTTACTGGCAAACTCCGCTAAGGAAGACTTGTCCGAAAGTAGGATAAAAGACCTTCACGCTTACATTGCATACGCAATTCTCAAAACAAAAAAGTTGACTACAATAGAGGCATGGGCTGTATTCGCACATAGTATGGCTGGACAAAGCGAAGGTGGACTTATTTCTGTTATTCATGCCCTGAGGACTGTCCCAGAGGATGATTGGAAAAATCTGTGTCAAGATTTCTCATGGTTGGTAAATATTAAAATTGATCCTCACGAAGAATTATTTCCTGGGGATGCCTTTGTAAATCAAATGTTTCGATCATTGCAGTATCAAATTGCGATTGAGGTAAGACCAGAGCTAGTACCAAAAATATTTGAAATTTGGGATAAAGAAACCAAACCATACAAACCACGTGAGTCATATCTGTTATCTCGTCTAATGTTGGCAACAGAGATATTGAAATATAACCAAGTATTGCTTCCACCCAAGAAAACGATAGGTTATATTAAAGAAATGATTGACATTAAAAATATCAACAAAGACGTTTGGAAGATGTATCTTAATTCCATGGGGCAGATAGAAGAACATATCGCTGATAAATCAAACTTTTTCAGTTTCGCATTTAGTTTTATCCATACACGTCCCGATATTAACGCTGCCTTCCTAGATGAACTTATTGATTCTTTAGATGAACTTGAACTAAGAACCCGGACGTTATTATTGGCCGAATTCGAGAATTACAATGTTGGTTGTCGACTTTTGATTGAGAACATCTACCTGCAGGAAGAAAAAGTGGAAAACCCAGATTGGACAAAATGCCTTCAAGTCTATGACAAAGTAATAGAGAGATCCCTCGCTTGGGGTTATCCACACATCGCTGCATTATCAGCAAGAGGTAAAGCTATTATTCACGATGAATACTTGGATGACGTTGATACTGCCCATAAAGTTCTTCAGAATATCGTCTTAAAAGTAGGAGCATTACCTGTGATAGAAGAAGGGCAAGCTGTTGTATATTTACGTCATGAACATTACCAAGAAGCACTTGATATTTACGAACGCATTCTTCCTGAGTGGTATCAAGCGTCAGAACAATTGGGAGTTGGACCTTTGGAGGAATGTCGTAGAGCTGCTATATGTGCAGCTTATTTGGACGATTGGAAAAAAGCCGCCACCCTCCTTGAAGAAGGAGCTAAAAGAACTCAAAAGATTGAAAACACCGAAAGATACATCGGTGCGTATGCAGATGCAGGATTTGCCTATTTTAAAGCAGGGAATATATTCAATTGCATAAAGCTGCTGCATTTGGCGTTGGAAAACTTTGAGAAACTCCCTCAAGACAATACAGATGTCAAGTATTTCACTTTAAAGAAACGTTTAGAGCACACTATAAAATGGATATGGACAATATGGTATAGGAATGAAAACAATTCTTCAACGCCGCTTGAACCGCCTATAGGCTTCTGTAGCGATCCAGAGACAAAAGAAGAATTTTTAACCCTTCCTGATTGTCCAAAAGGATATTCTTGGCTCCATCTAGCGGAAATTGAGTACAGATTTGGCCATGAGACGGCAGTTCTCCAGCATGCCCTACAGAGTGCAGACCGAGAGGAATATCCGTTATTGAATTACTTCCTTTCCTTTCTTGAAGCAAAGTACGAATTTAGAAACAAAACCTTTGATAATTTGCCACAACGTATTTATCAGTTAGCACCGGTGTATAGTTCAATGAAGAAGCATCAGCAAAGCGGTAGGGGAGCTGCGGAAAAAGGCTCTTATTCTATATCTGACTCCGATCTATCCGACTTTGCTTCTGTTGATAACATCATTGCAATTTTTATTGCGGCACTTATTGTTCTCATGCGAACAAACAAAGATGAACAGGATATTTTGGCTAAATGGCGTACAAATTCGTCTGAACTACCTATTAAAGAGAATATATATTCCGCCCTTGATTTAATTGAACCTATATTACGGGGAGATTATAATGATGCTCTTACAGTGATGTACATACCTGATGAAAAAATTGAAAAACAACTTGTAGCATCCATAAGAGTTATCCGTAATCAAGGAACCAGTTTAGAAGACCTTCTTTTTGCCCATACAATCATTTCGTCTTCTTTCATTAATAGTCCGTGGGAAGATTTTGTCGTAAAAGACTTAGGAGTCCTGCTTTCTGCACAATGGCTACAAAAAATAGAATTTCGAGCGAAGTTGAAAACACCAATGCTCACAGTCCCAGAAATAGAAAAAGCTTGCCAAAGTAGCGAAACTGGCAAGAAGAAAATCGGTCAGATACTACTCGCGGTACATCAAGCTGTTTCAGTTAAAGTGCCATTATCGCCTAAGTTTTTTGAACAGTTTCGCACTTGGACAGAATCGCCATCAAAAGAGGAACAGGAACCTGCAAGAAGAAAAAACCCCGCTGCACAACGCCTCATCAAAGCGATGGAAAAACCACCGCATCTCACTGATGAAGACATTGAAGCACTGAATCAGTTAATAAAAGAGGGGGAAATACCTATACAGTTTGATTCGCCCTTTGATTCGGATGAAAGTAATAAATAATGAATAATTACCTCTTGGATACATCAACATGTAGTTTGTTGATGCAAGACAATTCCAGAGTAAAAGGGCGTTTCGATTCTCTTACCGAGTCGGATTACTATTTTACGTGTCCCATCGTTAAGGGTGAAATTTTGTTCGGAATTGGTCGGCTCCCTCAAGGAAAAAGACGACAAGACCTTGAACAAAGAGCAAATGAACTATTTGCTACAGTCCAGTGTGACTCAATACCAGACACGGTTGCCCCCGTCTATGCACAGATAAAAACTGCGTTGCAACAACAAGGAATGTCTTTAAGTGAATGTGACCTTTGGATTGCTGCGACGGCTCTCGCTCTTGATGCAATTCTGGTTGCCTCCGATTCTGATTATGAAAGAATAATCGGATTAGGGCTCCGTTTGGAAGATTGGAAAAATTAACGAAAGAGATATTTCACGTCAATAACACAGATAAACTGAAAGGAACTCCTATGCCAACACTCGAATTCAACGGAAAACACCACATCTACACCCACCATCTCACTGTCCCCTACGAACCACTTGAAACCGACAAATCCCGCTCCTGCAACCCAACTGATGCAGACGATAACCTGATCATTCACGGCGACAACCTACATGCCCTCAAAGCGTTACTGCCTCGCTATACCAACCGAATCAAGTGCATCTACATTGACCCGCCTTACAACACCGGTAATGAAGGATGGATTTACAACGACAACGTAAACAGTCCACTGATCAAACAATGGTTCACAGAAAACGCACCTGTTGATAACGAAGATCTGGAACGACACGACAAATGGCTCTGCATGATGTGGCCGAGATTGCACCTGCTCAAAGAACTCCTTGCAGAAGATGGTATAATATTTATCTCTATTGATGATAATGAGGTGCATCATCTACGAATGATGATGGATGAAATTTTGGGAGCAGAAAATTTTCTTGCAGATATTATTTGGCAGCACCGCTACGGTAGAAGTAACAACGCAAAATTATTTTCAAACCAACGTGAGCATGTCGTTGCCTATAGAAAATCTGATACCGTTTCTCACATTCGCGTTAAGCGGGATAAAAAACTTAATGAAACATATTCTAATCCTGATGATGATCCACGTGGTAGTTGGGTGTCAAGTTCTTATGTTAATCCTGCCCAAAAAGGAGAACGTCCAAATTTAGTTTATTCGGTGGTAAACCCGCATACGGGAGAGTCCGTAAATCACCCCACGCATGCTTGGAAATACAGCCAAAGCACTCATGAAAAACACGTTAGAGAAAACAGACTTTGGTGGGGCATAGATGGAAAATTGCGCTATCCGCGTCTTAAAAACTTTCTTAGTGAATCTGAAGAAAAAGGTATTGTCCCTATAGATCTAATGTTAGCAGATATTGCTGGCACCACAGACGAAGGAACAAAGCAGCTACAATCCGTTTTCCAAAGTACAGCTCTGGAATTCAACAACCCTAAACCGACAAAACTCATTGCGAAATTAATAGAGATTGCCGAAGGGGCATCAAAAAAAAATGATACTATTATTCTTGATTCCTTCGCTGGTTCTGGTACCACTGCCCATGCAGTTTTAGCCCTCAACAAAGAAGATGGTGGTAACCGTAAGTTTATCCTCATTGAGTGCGAAGATTATGCCGACACCACCACTGCTGAACGTGTCCGTCGTGTCATTAACGGTGTCCCCGATGCAAGTGATGATACACTGCGCGAAGGGTTAGGTGGCTCTTTTACCTACTGCACCTTGGGGGAACCGATTGAAGTTGAGGCGATGCTTACAGGAGAAAAGTTGCCAACATACACAGCACTCGCTACGAACCTATTATTTACTTCTGCGGGTATTTCTGTTGAAGCAGTTACGTTGGAGGAGAAAAATGATGATGGACTTTTTTATACTAATGACAAAAACGATTACTATCTGATCTACAAACCGGACCTTGAATATTTACGCAGCAACGAGGCAATACTCAACTTGGAGCATGCAAAACGTATCCAAGATGCCAGTCACGAAAGCGGCAAAAAAGCGATTGTCTACGCGGCGGATAACTACATCGGACAGCGCGAACTCACAAAGATGGGAATTGCATTTTGCCAACTTCCCTATATCATACATGAAAGGTAGGGAGTAGTAAAGATGCTGGAATTAAAAACGTATCAGCGCGATACACTCGACGCATTTAGCAACTATTTAGAAGTGCTTGAAAAAGAGCGGCAGGCTTCAGAAACGGTAATTGAGAATTTAAAACAAGTGGGCAGTAGTATTAGCGACGATGTTTTCAATGAAGTACGCAATTACCCCAAAACTGCTTGGAAAAAACTATCAGAAAACGACGGCGTTGCAGTAACCGCTGGTGAATACGTTGACCGTAAGGACGGTGCAAATCGCCCTATCCCGCATATCTGTTTTAAAGTGCCGACAGGTGGCGGTAAAACACTGCTTGCTGCATCCGCTTTAGAACGACTGCATCGGCAGCGAGGATTAACATTATGGGTTGTGCCAACACAGGCTATCTTTGACCAAACCAAGGCTGCATTGTGGAACAAAGAACATCCCTATCGTAAAGTGTTAGAGCGTGCAAGTGGTGGTCGCGTCAAAATGCTGGAAAGGGAAGAAACTTTCAATCGGGATGATACGGCCAATTATCTATGCGTCATGCTACTCATGTTACCTGCAGCAAACAAATCCCCTGATAAAAAACTAAAAGACAAAGCATATTACCGTATGTATCGGAATTCAGGGCGTTATTCGAGTTTCTTCCCCGACCATGACGATAAGGACGGCAATGCACTTATGAAAGAGAAATACCCCGATCTTGATCCTAACCCTGAAGGAGACTTTCCTATGCAAAGTCTCTTTAACGTAATCAAGATACTGCGTCCCGTAGTTGTTCTTGACGAGGCACATAAGGCTTACGGCACCAGAAACGGAAAGGAATTTGCCAGTTCTATTAACCGCCTTGACCCACAAATGGTTATTGAACTCTCTGCTACACCGAACAGCGGCATTAGCAATCTGCTTGTTGACATTGGGGGACCAGATCTAAAAAAAGAGGAAATGATCAAATCACCCGTGCAGGTATCATCGTACTCAGGTATGAAGTGGCAAGATACACTGCGCGAGGCTGCCACCGAACTTGAGAGACTTGATTCCGAAGCAAGATTACTTGAAAGCAGTACAGACCGGTATATCCGTCCAATTGCCGTTGTGCGTGTCGAGCGAACCGGTAAAGATCAGCGAGATAACAATTACGTCCATGCCGAGGATGTCCGAGATTATCTTACACAGCACTTAAAGGTGCGTCCGGATGCAGTCCGCGTTAAATCTGCCACACAGAACGAACTTCAAGGCGAAGACCTGCTATCCAAGAATTCGCAGGTAAGATGGATCATTACAAAAGCAGCGCTCATGGAGGGGTGGGACTGCTCATTTGCCTATTTGTTAGTGGTATTGGACAAGACACGATCACAGAACGCAATTACGCAACTTGTAGGGAGGGTCATGCGGCAACCCCACGCGCAACTCACCGGTAAAGAATCACTCGATCAATGCTATGTTTTTTGCAATGACACCGATGTTGATGCCGCTGTCACACAAGTCAAAAGAGGTTTAGAAAAACAAGGACTCACTGGCTTGGAAGAAAATATTTTTGGCAGTGGAAATGTCCAAGAGCAAGCAGATTTCCAAATGGAAACAGTCCGCCGCCGCAAGCCATTTCAGGGTCAGAAGATTTATCTACCAGTGGTGCGCCATAAGGATGGTGGCAAATGGATTCAACTCAATTATCAGGCGCATATTTTACCGCATATAGACTGGTTCAGCATTAAACCACTCGATCCGAATGCATCAGCACCTGATGGTGCAAGATTGCGAACAGCAACAGTTCCTGTTGACGATGTACCGCCTGTTTTCCATGAAGACCAAGAACCACACGTTGAGAAAAACATTAGTGTATCCGAATTTGCACTCTCTCTGTCGGATATTGTGCCAAATCCATGGCAAGCGGCTCGGATTGCAGAAGAACTAATCGAAAGCCTCAAAACGAGCGGAGAAAACGATGAGAAAATTTACGATAGACGTGCTTATCTCATACCCACGTTGCAGGAACATGTAGCCAACGAAGTAGAAAATCAAGCCGAGCAGATATTTCGTAAAAAACTGGATAGCGGAGAAATCCAATTCGACTTGGAGGTAGGTAAACCCAACTATAAATTGCGACAAAATTACAAAATTGAGGTTCACGCCAATCAAAATCTACTTACAAAATACGGTAAACCCGTCCAACTCAGTCTGTTTGAACCGATGTATGAGTATCCTTCCGATAACGAATTGGAAAAGAATTTTGCCCATTTCCTTGATGGCGAGAAGGCACTGCAATGGTGGCATCGGGTCGTGGCGCGTCAACAAGGCGAGTATTACGTGCAAGGCTGGAACAAACAACGCATCTATCCAGACTTTGTTGCGATGGCAAAAGAAGTGGAAGGCATGACCCGCGTCCTCATTTTTGAGACCAAGGGACCACAATTTGAAGGCAACCGTGACACCGAGTACAAGCGAAAAGTCTTGAAAACACTTGAAAAAGCATTCAACGCCACCAGCGATACGAAAATGCGCGAAACGCCAACACAGACAGGCATCTTTCGATTGGTTTTCAACGAGCAAGAATTTCAAGAGATTTCTGCACAGTTGAATGAGGGTAGGTATTCTACAGAAAGTTAGCATAGCGCGGCACGAGGACCGCACGTTAGGATATTCAATCGGTTAACGCTTTGCCTTTTCAGGTCAAATGTGCTATTATTTTAACAATCAGTATGAGGATTATAGATTCTAAGAGAGAGCCGAATCATGAGCAGTTATTTCATTGAATCTTTCAAAATAGATAAATTATGGGGCAACCAAAATATTGACATACCTTTTAACAAGGACGTGAATGTTCTGATAGGTCCAAATGGTTCTGGCAAAACTACTGTTTTGACTCTTCTTCATTCTATCTTATCGGGCGATCTACGGAGTGTCGTAAACTTTAATTTCCAACAAGCAAAAATCGGATTGAAAAGTTTCAAAGGCAATTCTGTTCGCACGGTTAAGGTTGATATTGGAGAAGAATTTTTGAAACTCAAAGTAGGGAAGAAAGAATATGAGGCACCTATAGATATTTTTTTTCGCCGAAAACCAGTTCAATCCCTTCTCCGCGATTTTTATGAAAGAGATAACGTTATCACGAACCTGCTATCAGAGGACATTGATAGCGAATCAACTCCCATAGTTCCTCTAATTTGGCTCCCCGTAAGTCGTCGTTTACCTTTAACAGAAAACGATGAAGAACGCCATATCAGGGCAGAACGATTGGAATCGGTAGACTTACGCCTTAAGGAATTGTTAGATAGACTTTCTCGCTATTATTTAATTTTAAACGCTCAGTTTTCTGAGCGTCGTAGGGAGTTTGAGGGTCAAGCTTTATCTACGATGCTTTATAGTAAAGAACGCGATGGATTTGATTCAATGCTTGATTCAATTTCTTCTGCTCCGTTACCAACAAAATCTGAAAAGACTCAATTACTAAACGCTTTTGAAACTACAGGTTTTTTAGATGAAAAGATGCAAACCCAAATTGATGATTATTTTACTGAAGCAGGAAGGGTATTGAAACTGATTAGTGAAGGCAAACACATTAGGACAGAAGATATACCAGTTCTTCCGATTATCCGCCGAACGCAAACTATGGTTGAATCTGCAAGAAAACTTGAAAATCATAGAAAAACTCGGCTCATGTAAAAAGTAAGTGCTATATTTTTTTATTTATGTGAGTGTGTTAGGTATGGATTTTCCGATACAATCTCTCATAGATGAAGAACAAGCGGAAGCCTGGGTGTTGAATCATTTCCACCCTGAAGGCCTGTATTGCCCAAAATGCCAAGCGAGCGTGTCGGAGGCACGCCACTTCCGTAAGACCGCAACAAGCGGTCTACAAGTCTATCGCTGCAAACATTGCCATAGCATCTACAACCTTTATAGTGGAACGGTCTTTGCTCATACACAGTTTCGCCCCTCACAGGTCGTTCTGCTTTTGCGCGGTGTTTGTCAAGGTGTTTCGAGTTCACAACTCGCCCGTGAGTTAGAAATAAGCCGTCAAACGGTTCTTTCTATCCGACGTAAACTTCAAGCGTCAGCCGAGGCGATACAACCTAAAGACGCTTTACCGGATGCTGAAGTTGAAACAGATGAGATGTTTCAAAACGCTGGTGAAAAAGGCGATAAGCACGGTGACCCGTCGGATCCGCCGCGGCATCGTGGCAATAAACGGCGTGGACACGGGACTTATGATAAGGATCGTCCACCTATCGTTGGAACGAAAGGGCGTGAAAGTCTCCTCTTGAGATTACGTCTTGTGCATCGCACCGATGCTCTGACGCTTTCAGCACACGTTGATCAGTTTACACTACCGACTGCGATAGTGTATACGGACGGCTGGCGTGGGTATAATCGTATTCAGCGCACCCGTGAGATCGTTTTTCATAAAAATGGCGAGTGGGCGAGAGACGCAGACGGTGATGGTCTTTACGAAGTCCATACCAATACGATTGAAGGGGTCTGGACAACAGTGCGGAACTTTCTTCGCCCGTTTCGCGGTGTTCACAAAAAGTTTCTCTCGGGGTACATCGCAATCTGTGAGTTCGCCATGAATTTGAAATCTGTCTCTGTCGATTTTATATCAAAACTTGTAAAAAGCACTTACCTTTGACATGAGCGA
>VYCT01000127.1 GCA_009843785.1 Candidatus Poribacteria bacterium
GTATTTACTATATAAAAAACTTGCAAAAAGGACACTGATGTGATATACTATTTAATAAATTTGGGATTTATTGAAATTAAGATGAAACAACAGATGCTCGACCGCTTTGGGCGGATTCATACGAATCTTAGAATCTCGGTTACAGATGTCTGCAACTTTCGATGTATCTATTGTATGCCGGAAGACATGACCTTCATGCCAGATTCGGCACTCATGACTTATGACGAGATTCTGCACCTCGCGCGCATTTTCGTCGGATTGGGTGTGAACAAAGTGCGGATTACGGGGGGCGAGCCGCTTGTCCGCCCTGGTGTGCCAGCGCTCATAAAGCGATTAACACAGTTAGAAGGGCTCAAGGACATTAGTTTGACAACGAACGGCATCGGACTCGTTAGCCAAGCGCAGGCACTCTACGATGCTGGGCTCCGCCGGATTAATGTGAGTTTGGACACACTTAACGAAGAAAAATTCGAGCAGATGACCCGCCGGAAAGTACTTTCTCGTGTACTTGAAGGGTTGAAAACAGCACACGAATGCGGCTTTCATCCGATTAAAGTCAATGCTGTCGCGATGCGAGGCTTTACCGATGACGAGATTGTTGATTTGGCGACCTTCGCACGGAAGAATAATTATCAACTCCGATTCATCGAATTTATGCCGCTGGATGCCGATGATGTTTGGGGACGCAACATGTATATTCCGGGTAAAGAGATTATCGAAAAAATCAACGCGCTCTATCCACTCACGCCAGTCGCCGTGAACGGCGAAGCGAAGAGTGACACTGCGAAACGTTATCGTTTCTCGGATAACGGGAACGAAGTGGGTGTTATCCCTTCTGTGAGTGATCCGTTTTGCGAAAATTGCAATCGGGTTCGTATGACGGCTGACGGAAAGTTCCGGACCTGTCTTTTCTCGCTAACGGAAACGGATCTGCTGACACCACTGCGCGAAGGCGTAGATGATGAAACGATCGCAGAATTAATTCTCAAGGCGGTTGAACAGAAAGAGGCGGGACATAAGATTAACGCAGCCGACTTCGTTAAACCGGAACGAAATATGTCAAGAATTGGTGGATAAACACTAAAATCAACAATGCCTGAGACACATCAGCGAGAAATACGAATATACCGAACTACAAGCGGACGAGAACCTTTCAACGAATGGTTGAGCGCAATTCGAGATATAGGAACACAAGCTCGGATACGGGCCCGTCTTGAGCGTCTTGAAGACGGTAATTTGGGAGATTGCCAATCTGTTGGTGAAGGTGTTTTTGAGTTACGGATCCACTTTGGATCAGGTTATCGAGTTTATTTTGGACAGATAGCTAACACGGTCATTCTTTTACTCTGTGGTGGTGATAAATCATCACAAAGACGAGATATAGAGCGTGCAAAAACATATTGGTTGGAATATAAGAGGAGATATCTATGAGAAAAATGAGAACATGGCGTGAATGTCTTATTGAACAACTTGCTGATCGGGAAAGCGCAATTGCCTATCTACAAGCAATTCTTGAAGACTACCAAATCTACAAGGAGTCTACTATAGTTCAAAGATCACTCCTAACTGTCGTTGAATCGCAAGGTGGTGTTATTGAACTTGCAAAGCAGGTAGGTATTGCCCCACAAGTGCTTTCAAAAATGATCGCTAATGAGGATATACCTTTAATTGACACACTCGGAATTGTTCTTAAGGCACTTGGATATCAACTTTCAATTCAACCGATAAAACTTGAAAATTGTAACCTTGACACGTATAGTGAAGATAGACAAAACACATCAACATATATGGATGAAGAAGCAATAGCAAAGTCCTAAATGTTTCTAAATTTTACTATAAATAAGGAGTCCGAAGTCAAGAGATGAGCAAAGATTTGACAATTAAAGACTTGCACATCAGTGTGCAAGGAAACCCAATTATCAAAGGATTAAATTTAAGTGTCCAACAGGGTGAAATCCACGCGCTTATGGGACCAAACGGGTCTGGTAAGAGTACCCTCGCTAAAGGTTTGATGGGGCATCCACTTTACGAGGTTGATTCCGGTGAGGTAATTTTCGATGGTGTCGATGTCTTGGAATTGGAACCCAACGAACGCGCCAAACTCGGACTTTTCCTCGCTTTCCAGTATCCAACGGCGATTCCAGGGGTCAGTTTGGCAAATTTCCTAAGACTCGCGGTTAGTGCAGTGCGTGGCAAAGGGGCAAACGGTTCCGAGAAAGATGGCCTGATTCCGATGCGCGAATTCCGGCGTGAACTTCGCGAGAAGATGCAACAACTCGGCGTTGACGACTCCTTCGCAAGACGGTATCTCAACGATGGGTTCTCTGGCGGCGAAATGAAGCGCGCTGAAATCCTACAACTCGCAATGCTTGAACCGAAAATCGCTATTCTCGATGAAACCGATTCCGGGCTCGATATTGATGCTGTGCGAATCGTCGGTGAAAGCGTTAGTCAGTTGATCGGCCCCGATTTGGGGGTGCTGATTATTACCCACTATCCACGTTTGTTGGACTATATCCGACCGCAGTTCGTACATATCCTGCTTGATGGTAGAGTCGTCGAATCCGGTGGATGGGAATTGACACAAGTGTTAGAAGCAGAGGGCTACGATCCGATTCGTGAAAAACACGGTATTGATGAATAGTTGTCAGGGCACGGTTTTAACCATCAACGCGTGCTTTAACATTTATAACAGCGGTGAGTTGATGGTTAAAGTTACCAGAAAGACAACCTTATTACTGGAAACCGATAACTGAATACCGACAACGACTGAAGGAGGAAGTAAAATGGCAACTTCTGAAAAGAACACAATGGAAGAACTCGGGGTGAGTAAAGAGTATCAATACGGGTTCCACGACGATATTAAACCGACGTTCAAGTCGCGCAAAGGGTTGGACGAGGAAGTTATCAACCAGATGTGCGACATCAAAGGTGAACCCGACTGGATGCGTCAGTACCGGCTCGAGGCGTACGAGATTTTCAAGCAGAAGCCGATGACAAAGTGGGGCGGCGACCTCTCACAACTCGATTTTGACGACATCTACTACTACGTTAAAGCCTCCGACCGGAGCGAACGGAGTTGGGACGATGTCCCCGACGATATCAAGAAGACCTTTGACCGGCTCGGCATCCCGGAAGCGGAAAGAAAGTTCCTCGCGGGTGTCGGTGCGCAGTACGATTCCGAAGTCGTTTACCATAATATCGTTGAAGAATTGGACAAAATCGGTGTTGTCTTCCTTGATACCGATACTGCTGTTAAAGAGTACCCCGATCTGGTGAAAAAATACTTCGGGACTATCATCCCGTCTGCGGATAACCAGTTCGCTGCACTCAATAGTGCTGTTTGGAGTGGTGGCAGTTTCGTTTATGTCCCACCGGGTGTGAAGGTTGAGTACCCATTACAAGCGTATTTCCGTATTAACAGCGAAAATATGGGGCAGTTTGAACGTACACTCATCATCGCTGACGAAGGTTCGCAGGTACATTACGTTGAAGGATGCACCGCGCCGACATTCAGCAGTGAATCTCTGCACAGTGCAGTGGTTGAAATTGTTTGCATGAAAGGTTCACGGGTACGTTATACGACTATCCAGAATTGGGCGAACAATGTATATAATCTCGTCACGAAGCGGGCATTCGCTTATGAGGACGCGCAAATGGAGTGGGTTGATGGTAACCTCGGTAGTAAGTTGACGATGAAGTATCCGAGTGTCTATATGATGGAACCGGGCGCACGTGGCGACATCCTCTCAATCGCATTCGCGAGCAAAGGACAGCACCAAGACGCAGGCGCGAAAGTCTATCATTGCGCACCGCACACCACCTCACAGATAACCTCTAAGAGCATCAGTAAAGATGGCGGCAGATCGAGTTATCGCGGGTGGGTGGATGTTGCGAAAGGCGCGAAAGGTTGCAAATCGCACGTCGTTTGTGATGCCCTTATCCTTGACAAGGACTCCCGTTCGGACACCTATCCCGTTATTGAGATCGGTGAGAACGATACGAACATTGAACACGAGGCACGTGTCAGCAAAATCGGTGAGGAACAACTCTTCTACTTGATGAGCCGTGGGCTTTCGGAGGAAGAAGCCTCTACAATGATTGTCAACGGGTTTATTGAACCTCTCGTTAAAGAACTTCCAATGGAATATGCTGTGGAAATGAACCGTCTCATCCAACTTCAGATGGAAGGTTCAGTGGGTTAAAATGGTTGTCAGTTTTCGGTCTTCAGTTATTGGTTAAGAGCGTTTCTCGTAGCAGTTCACACACCTTTGGTGTATATCAGACTCAATAAACTTTTACAGATCGTTTCTTAACCGCTAACCTTGACCAACAGCTCGACTCCGATACTTTTTTAAAGGCACGAGTTGTTGGTCAAAACTGATAACTGATAACTAATAAAGGATCAACAAATTGCAAAAAGGTGATTTTTCAAAAGAATTTCTTGAAAAAATAGCAGCAACTGAGCCACAGTGGATGCGTGAGAAACGGTTGGAGGCTTACGCACTTTACGAATCTTTGCCGATGCCGCATACGACGAAAGACGATGTGTGGCGACGTACGGTTGATATGCGTACCCAAGATTACTGGCGACGCACTCGGCGACATCTGCGCAGTTTCGCTGTTGACAGATATCATCCAAGTGTTCCTAACGGCGCGGTATCTCCCGAAGATGTTGACTACAATGAAGCGGAAACGGCGGGTGTGCTTGTGCAAGTTGATGGACAACGCCAACATACCTCCGATTCTGAAATACTGAAAGAAAAAGGGGTGTACTTTGCGGATCTCCACACAGCACTGCAGGCGCAGCCGGAACTCTTCCGTTCCTACTTCATGAACAAAGCGGTCACCTTGGAGACGGCGTTAAAAAGTGGGAATATCGCCCAACGTAATAAGTTTGATGCACTTCACGGTGCCTTTTGGCAAGGGGGTTACTTATTGCATGTGCCGAAAGGCGTGAGGGTTGAAGTGCCACTGCGCGTCTATATCAGGATGTCCGAAGCGGAGCAAGCCGACTTATCGCATACGCTGATCATTGCTGAAGAAGGGAGTCAGGTCGTCGTTTTGGAAGATAATTTATCTACCACGCCAGATGCCAGTGGATTCCATAGTGGAGCGGTTGAAATTTTCGCTGGACAAAATGCGAACGTGACGTACGTGCAAGTGCAACGTTGGAACCGGCACGTCTGGAACTTTGCCTCGCATCGTGCGATGGTTGCCAGAGACGCGCAACTTTGCTGGGTGACCGCCATGTTTGGTGGTAGACTCAACAAGATAAATCAAGCTGTTGTCTTAGAAGGGGCAGGCGGGAACGCCAAAATGTTAGGACTCGCTTTTACGGATGCACGCCAACACTTAGATGTTAGCACTGCACAGGAGCATGTTTCACCGCATACCTTTAGTGATCTATTGTATCGGACTGTCCTCAAAGACAGAGCACAGTCTGCGTGGGGTGGAAACATCTACGTCTATCCGTCGGCGAATCATACCGATGCCTACCAGAAAAACGATAATCTTCTACTCAGTGAACGTGCGCATGCCGATACTTTGCCTGGATTAGAGATTCAGGCACATGAGGTGCGTTGTACACACGGTGCAACCGCTGGAAAGATTGATGCCGAGCAGGTCTTTTACCTAATGAGTCGTGGTTTGTCCTATACGGAAGCAGAAAAACTAATTGTTGAAGGGTTCTTTGAACCTGTTATGGAACGTATCCCGTTAGAATCTGTGCGCGAAGAATTGAATACGTCTATTACGCGCAAATTAGTTACCAGTTAACGGTTATCAGTTTTCAGTTAAAGAGGCGTTGGGTTTACCTAACACTTTTCGGGGAATAGTTATCAGTGCTCAGTTACAAGAAGTGTGTTGTGGCAGGTACATCAAACCAACCCTCCACGCGAAATTAACTGATAACTGAAGACTGGCAGCTGAAAACCATAAAAAAAGGAGAAACTCATCATGAGTCAACCGAAAATTATCGCTTACATGAAGCCCGTCTGTGGATGGAGCAATGGTGTCCGTGCCATCTTCGCCAAATACGGTTTGGACTATGAAGATAGAGACATCATTAACAACGAAAACAACTATCGTGAAATGGTTCAGAAGACGCGGCAGCCTTATCAGCCGTGCGTCCAGATCGACGACATAATACTTGCTGATGTCAGCGGCGATGAAGTGGAGGAGTATTTGGTTTCGGAAGGGATTGTCAAATCCAGCGATGCTGAAACCGATGTTCCAACGGATCAGGCGTGTGAGGACCACGGACCGTCTGCTGTCAATATTGGTTTTCCGAGCCGGTAATCGTCTTTTATTATAGGCGAGGCGTTGATGCCTCGCCATGCCTCATATCGCGGTAAATTCTGTTGTAAATTCTGTTAATTGGATAGAATATGCAAACGGAGAAAATCATGGATACCATAAACGGCTTTGAATTCAAACAGAGAAAGTATATCCCTATCTTTCCAAAAGCGGATGGTAAACCGACTGTCTACATTGAAGGGTATCCGTGTGAGGACGAAGAACCTATGGCGGCGACAGGATTTCACGGCGAACAGATCCGTATCTTTTCTGGGCAACTCACGCGATACTTTTCGATCGATGCACACATCTATATCGGCATTGATAGTTTCGTCTACTACCGTGAAGGCGACACCACAAGATTCGTTGCACCCGATGTTTACGTCGTGTTTGGTGTTGATAAATACCCGCTACGCCGCAGTTTCTATACGTGGGCAGAAGGCGCAGCACCCGTCGCTGTTTTTGAGTTTCTCTCTGATTCAACAGCACACCAGGATCGACATGAAAAAGTCGGTGTGTATCTAAATGATATAGGCGTTCAAGAGTATTTCATTCATCAACCTGAAATGGAGAAACCAGCGGAGTTTCGTGGGTGGAGGCGAAGTCCATCGGGTACCATTATTGAGATGACACCGGACGCACAGGGCGGTTTGTTCAGCGAAGCACTAAATCTCTGGTTGCGGTGGGAGGAACAACAGCACAGCCGCGTTAGGCTTTTACGTCCGTATCTACCTGATGGCACTCCGATTGCAACTTCTATGGAAGAGCACCATCTTAGAGTGGCTGCAGAAACACGGGCACAAGAATTAGAAGGGGAGTTAGAACGACTCCGGGCACAACTTGCGAACCGTCAAAACGGAAGCACATGACAAATTGCCCCCAAGATTGTTGAGATTCTTCAGGAACATGCTGCACGATAAAACGGAGAATAAGACATGCCTCCTAAAATTGGAATCGTCGAAGGATTCGATTTTGAAAATTATAAAAATGCAATTGAGAAACATGAAAATCCAGTTAGGTTTACTACTCTCTGCAGTAATCATCCTTAATGGATGCGGCTTCACTAAGGGGAGCGCACCTAACGTAGAAGATTCTAAAATTCGGTTAATTAATCATCGTTATGCGAAGTATGGGGGCACACCTAATATGAAGGCACCTAAAATGAAGGAACCCAAAAGCGTTCATTGGTATATAGAAGAACAGTATTCAGAGATTGATTTCAATGATTTCGGTTTAGTTATAGAAGGTGTCAATTCACACTTTGCTCAGGAGTTAGCCAGTAACTTGAACATGAATTCTATGGAATCGTCACACCGATTTAGCGGCCCACCAAAAGTAATTCTGCAAAAGCGAAATGTTGTGATTACACTCTGGAAATATCCACAGCATCCTCATAACCGGCGTCCCGATCCTTCAACACTAACCGCTCTGGCTGAAGTGGTAAAAGATATTATTGCAACAATGGACGAGGATAATAAGGCTAACGTCAGAAGCAAAAAAAAAGATGAACTAATTGAGTTAAATCATTGGTGGGGTCAGGGTATACGTAATTATTATCAGTTGTGGCATAATAAACCATTGGTGAAGGCTATAGGGAAAGAACACCCTGAAGATGCCTCAATGGTCATTATTGAAGAAGTCTGGAAGCAATTAAAACAAACCGATGATAAAGATACTCAAATGAACGATTATACTATCTCACTTCAATGGCATGTAGACAAGCAATGCTTAGAAATATCTTGGGGTAGAGGTAAGAGTATAGTGGTGGAAGGAATCAATTTGGACTTTGCGGAAGCATTTGCTAACGAATTGGGGTTGCATCTGTTTCAGATGAGAACCCGTTACCAGCACCCTGATGTTAAACCTCAAGTGATGCAGATCGGGCGTGGTGTTGCGATTAAATTGGTCAAAGAAACGAAATAATAGTAGGACTTACGTAAAATTCAAAGTCCTCTTGTCAGGAGACTTTAAGAGGAAGTGCGTAAGTCCTAAACTATCAGAAAGACGAAGGATAAGACATGCCCCCTAAAATTGGAATCATTGAAGCATACAAATTTGAAAACTATAAAAATGCTATTGAGAAACATGGCGGACAGGTTAAGAAATTATTGATAGGTGATGAGCAGTCTGTTAACGGGTATATTGATCAAATTCATGGGCTTTTACTCCCCGGTGGTGGTGATATTGATCCAAACATTTACGGTGAAGAGAAACATTGTAAAACTAAAAATGTTAACAGAGCAAAAGACGAATTTGAAAAAGCACTATTCCGAAAGGCAATGAAAAAGGATATGCCTGTCTTTGGTATTTGTCGCGGTATTCAGATTATGAATGTCGAAAGGGGCGGCAGCCTATATCAAGACATCCCCAAACAGATTAAAGACCATTTGACTCATCAGGATCTCGAAAAGTTTTGCGATCCTTGGCACCCTATTAAGATTCAACCGGATAGTCAACTAAACCAAAGTACGGATGAAAGCATTGCTGAAGTCACTTCAAGCCATCACCAAGCCGTGAAAGTAATTGGCAAAGGATTAGTGGTGGCAGCACAATCCAAAGATGGAATTATTGAAGCAATGGAATACCCATCAAAAGAATTCGTTATAGGTGTCCAATACCATCCGGAACGGATGTGGATAGATAAGAATCGACCAGAGTTGGGGCTTCGCGAACATGCCGAGAAATTATTTAAAGCATTTATCAATGCAGGTGTAAAGTTTTTGACGCGCGATTGTTAAAAGGACGGCCCTGTAGCGTAGGCTGTTAGCCTGCGCCATAAGGATTACAATTTAACAGATGATGCCACAAAGGCAACGATAGCGCATATATCTGACGTAGCCAAGCAAATTAACTGACCCAGGTCGTAACTTAAGTAATGAGGTATTATTCAATGGAAAAACCAACACAAACAAGCCACGGTAAAAAATCAATGGAAGCCTACGTCGTGATGTTACATCTTGTATCTCAAAAAACAGTTCAGTTCACCGATATTAGGGACCTGTTATTTTGGGATGTGCGGAAACAACTAACACGCGTATCCTTGCGGAGGTAAAAAGCGGCAAACCAACAATTTCGCAAGTCCGGGCATTCTGCCGGGTGATGGACAAAAACGATGCGATCGGTGTCTTTATCACGATTGAACCTGTCAGTGCTGGCATGCGTCAAGAAGCAAAAGTTCGCCCTCATGGAGGCACAGGAGACCAACGGTTTCCTATGCTACAAGTGTAAACATATTTTCGGATTCTACTATAATCCACGATTCAAACGATGAACAACAAAATAGGTTAAACAATAATGCACACCTCAGAATTTCGTCCGCTTGATGTGGAGGGTATCCGCAAGGATTTTCCGATCTTCGCGACAGAACTCCCGCTGGCTTTCCTTGATAATGCAGCGTCAACACAGACGCCACGTCCGGTTGTTGACGCGATGGATGCCTATTACGATACCTATCGTTCCAATATCCATCGGGGCATCTATCGGATCTCTGAAGAGGCAACGGAGCAATACGAACGCGCCCGCGAGAAGGTGGCAGAACTGATTAACGCGCCCCGCTCGCGCCAAATCATCTTCACGCGGAACACGACGGAATCCATTAATCTCGTCGCCTATAGTTGGGGAACCGCAAATATTCGGGAAGGCGATGAAATCGTCTTGACCGTTATGGAACACCATAGCAATCTGGTGCCGTGGCAGCTTTTGGCACAGCGGACAGGTGCAGTGCTTCGGTTCCTTGAGATTACTGATGAAGGGTTGCTCGATTTCACACAATTTCGGGACCTCCTCACCGAAAAAACGAAACTTGTCGCTATGGGACACGTTTCTAATGTGCTTGGGACCATCAATCCGATTCAGTCTGTCATTGACGCTGCGCACGCTGTTGGCGCGAAAGTCGTCGTTGATGCAGCGCAATCGGTACCACATTTTCATGTTGATGTTCAACAACTCGATTGTGATTTTCTCGCGTTCTCAGGACATAAGATGTGCGGACCGACGGGCATCGGCGTGTTATACGGTAAAATGGAGCTGCTTGAAGAGATGCCTCCTTTCCTCGGCGGCGGTTCCATGATTCGGAGCGTTGAGCGTGACGTATCAAGTTATGCAGAACTTCCCGCTAAGTTTGAGGCGGGAACCCCAAGCATCGCTGAGGCGATCGGATTAGGGCACGCAGTGGACTATATCACACAAGCCAATTTAGCAGCAATTCACGTTCATGAACAAGAACTCTTAAAATATGCACATCAACGCTTAAAAGAAATCGAAGGCATTACCCTCTACGGACCGTCTGCACCCCACCAAAAAATGGGCGTTATCTCTTTTAATTTGGAGGGCATCCATCCGCATGATGTAGCGGGAATTTTGGATACGCACGGTGTCGCTATCCGGGCAGGACATCACTGTGCACAACCGCTCATGAAGCGGTTGGATGTTATTGCCACCGCCCGTGCCAGTTTTTACCTCTATAATACAATTGAAGACGTAGACCGATTGTATGAGGGACTCTGTAGAACACAAAAACTTATGACTCGGAGAAAACAATGAACATATATCAGGAAGAACTGCTTGACCATTACGAAAATCCGAGCAACTACGGGACGTTGCCGAATCCTGATATTTCACACGAGGAAGACAATCCGCTTTGTGGTGATCAGATTCGCATTGACCTGCTTGTTGAAGACGATAGGATCAAAGAGGTGCGTTTTTGTGGTCACGGTTGTACGATTAGCCTGGCGGCTGCCTCTATGTTGACTGAGGAGATTGAAGGCAAAAGTCTTGATGAGGTCAAGCAGCTCTCAAAAGACGACATTTTGGATATGATCGGCATCCCTTTGGGTCCCGTTCGCCTCAAATGTGCGTTATTGGCACTCAAGGTCCTCAAAGCCGGTGCCTACGGCATCAACTGCTGGCCCGGTGAGGAAGATGAATAGGAGGTACAATACAATGAGTGACAATGTAATAGCAACACAAGAAACTAAAGTTACACTGAGTGTTCAGCAGTTAGAAAGTCTGATTCGTAAGGTAGTGCGTGAAGAATTGGAGGAGTTTGCAGCGCAAGAACTCGGGATTTTCCATCTTGATAAAGAATCTCCACTTTATGAGGATATGGAGGATATTCTTGAACGTAAAGAAACCGGGCAATTGAAGTTTCACACTCACGAAGAGATTTGGAATGAATAATTACCAAAAAATTAACTGGGCGAAGAGGAAAGAGAAAAACAAACATGGCAGAATTCTATAAAGTTGCGAAAGTGAGCGAAGTACCCGCCGGCACGAAACACTTAGTCGAGGTGGACTTCGTTCCGGTACTACTTTTCAATATTGATGGTGAGTTCTATGCAATGGAGGACGTTTGTACGCATGATGGCGGTCCTTTAGCTGAAGGTTTTCTCAACGGCGACGAGATAGAATGCCCACGGCACGGCGCACGTTTTTGTGTCAAAACCGGAGAGCCGCTCTGTATGCCAGCTGTCGAAGCCATTGAATGTTACACCGTCAAAATTGAAGATGATGATATTTTGATTAGCGTTGACGAATAAACCGCTTGTTTATTTGCTGACGAGGTTTGCAACCTCGCTACCTGATAGGAGGAACCCCAATGGTATCTGAAGAATCTGTATTAGAGACTATCAAAGAAAACATTATCGACCCGGAAATCGGCATCAATATCGTTGATATGGGGCTTATCTACGAGGTGGATATCAATGAAGCCACTGTTGATATTACGATGACTTTAACGAGTCCTGGATGTCCTGCTGGTGGACAGATTATTAACGGCGCACAGCACGTCACACAACAACTCGACGGCGTTGACGAAGTCAATGTTAATGTCGTCTGGAACCCGCGTTGGACTCCTGAAATGATGACTGAAGACGCGAGGGACGAACTCGGTATTTTTTAATTTTTTAACTATGGGCCTTCTGCTCGTTTTCGTCCGTTGTCCGAAAACGGGTTTCTGATGAGATCGGGGCCGGATTTACGCGAAGTACGTTATAATGCAAAGAAAGCTTCCTATGGGCGTAGTTTCTGCTGGCAAGATTTTTTAACCTCACTGAATTACCACGATTAGTAACATGCGTGTCGTTAGCAAAAGTCCGAAACTCCTGAAAAGACATGACACCGCCTTTCAGGTGGAATGGAAGGATGGTCATGTGAGTTGGTATCCATACACTTATCTCCGACAGATGTGTCCGTGTGCCGAGTGCTCTATCATCCGGCATAAAGGTCGGGATGTTCATTCCCTCTTTGCACCGCAAGGCGATGGAGACGTAACGTTGATTGAAGTCTCGAACGATATTCGACCTTTGGATGTCCAATTGGTGGGTCGCTACGCGCTCCAGTTCAGTTGGAACGATGGGCACGACACCGGCATCTATCCGTTTGAAGTCCTGCGTGAGACGTGTCCCTGTTCAGAATGCGCCCCTTCATGAAAAGTCACCTATTCAGGCAGAGGAGAACACCTAAACAATGCAGACAACACCGTCACTTCCTGAAATCTCACCACAAGAATTGAAACAGAAACTCGACGCGAACGCGTCTGTGCTGTTATTGGATGTCCGTGAGCAGAGCGAATACGACATCGTGCATCTTGAAGGTGCGCGGTTAATACCGCTTAACACGCTACCTCACCATGTAGACAGTCTCCCATCAGACCAAGAGATTGTTGTTTACTGCCATCATGGACAACGTAGCCTCTATGCCGTCGCCTATCTGCAACAAAACGGGTTTACGGATGCAAAGAACCTCATCGGCGGGATCGACCAATGGGCAGTAGAAACCGATCCGACCCTACCGAGATACTAAGAGGAGAACGTCAATGATCGTTGAATTTGAAAACCGTTCTGGTGAAATGGAACAAGCCGACATGGAAATTGCCGAACCGTGTCCGATCTGTTGCGGGATGCTCTTCCCCGTTGTTGAATCGAAACCGGAAAGTGGGTATCGCTGCAGCAGCTGCGGACTCGTTTTTTCGCCTGTCGAAGAAGACGAGTAAAGCGCATCATTTCCAACGCTAATCTATCTCTCGGAAATCTGGAACTTCCATCGGTGTCCCACCGTTCGCAATAGATTGTTCCGAAACCAAACCCGGTACTGTAAAATCCATCGCTGTATAGACATCCAGCGGTGGATTTGTATCCGTGAGGATACTATCGACAAAATCCCGGACCTTGAAATACTCGCCAAGGTCACCGGCATTTTCTGCTTCAGCAGGCGGGTTTTTCCACCGTTCTGGTAGGCAGTCTTCAAATTGGGAGAGCGGTCTCCACTGTTCGCTGATTCCGAACTCACTCAACCAAATCTTCGGTGCTGCGCCGAGTCCACGCGAGCTCTCATAACACCCGTCTGTCCCCTGTAAACTGAAATAGGAATTCGCCGGACGATTCGAGAGCATATCAATCCGGATCTTGATTAACCCACCGCAATCTGTTTTACACAGCATCATCACTGTATCTTCCATCGCATGTTCGGGATCGGTGTTAGTGCCAGTCCCGAGGCAACAGACACTCGCAACGCGTCCTTCAAACCACTGCAGCACGGGACCAAGGCTATGCGTCGCATAGTTGCACCGATTAATACCGACCTGCCAGTAATATCGCCACGTTGGGTTGCCGTCTGCATCGTGATGAAGCGACTTGATATTGTGAAGATACTCTCCTTCGCCGAAATAGACATCCCCGAACATGCCTGCCTCTACCATGCTACGAATGAGTACATTAGGTTTGGAATAGCACGTATTTTCAGCCATTGTGTACTTGGCAGATGCCTTCCGAACGGCTCGAACTAAATCGTAGCACTCCTCTAATTTGACAGCAGCAGTTACTTCGCTGATGACGTGTTTCCCGGCTTCTAACGCTTCAATCGACTGCGGCACGTGGAGGTTCTCAGGGGTCGCAAGCACCACAAGATCCACTGCATCCAGCATTGCTTCATACTCCGTAAACTGCTGCGGGACCTCAAACCGTTCAGCAACGCTCTGGAGCGTCTCTTCATTGAGGTCACAAAAGGCCGTCACCTCGGTTTCTGCGATCGCTTTAAAAGGTGCGACATAAGAACTCCCACGGTGTGCGCCAACGATTCCCACTTTCAGTTGATTCGCCATTGTGTATCTCCTCTGATTTTGGCGTAACTTGCACGTTTCCGAAACTAACGTTACAAAAGTTTCTAAAGATAGCATAACACGTTATATGTAATTTATCAGCAAACTTTCATGTTGCCCCAATTTTCGCGTAGTGCCTTATTTTAATTTGCGAGTACGGCACAAATCTGCTATACTTTAACCCGTCTGCTGACGCACCATTGTTGCAGATTTCAACCGGTTTTCAGAGAACCAATATCCAAGATGCAGCCCATGTTTCGATGTGGGTTTGTAAGTTTCAGTCTATATTCTGTCGATGAACAAGAAAACGCTCGATCATCTGCTAATCGCGCTTACAGTCTTATTTGATCTCTGTTTCGTTGCCACCGCAATTGTTGTCGCGTATTGGGTTCGGTTTGAATCGGGTTGGACCCCTGAGGCACTCGCGTTACATAAAGGGGGTACCCCACCGCTTGATGATTATTTCCGACTCATCCCGCTGATGGCGATTATCTGGTTGATGACACTGAAGGCATTGAAACTCTATCGACCGGAAAGCAGTGCCACCCTTTCGGCATTTTGGACACTCTGCAAAGCCTCTGGTATTGCGCTCATTGCCACGTTAGCTGCCCTTTTTTTCATCTATCACCATGATGCTTACTCGCGTTGGGTCATGCTGCTCGCTTCTGGTTTCAGTCTCATCTGGTTGTTTTTGGGAAGGCTTGTGCTTCACCGTTTCCGTCAGGCGATTCACGCCCAAGGTGTCGGTGTCAGTCGAGTCGCACTCATCGGTTATGATGCCCGCGCGGAACAGTTTATTGATGTTTTGAAAGCGAGGCCGAATAGCGGATACGAGTTGGTTGGTATAGTCGCGGAAACTGTAGGTGTTGATGAACCAGCGGTGCCGTCTCTTGGCGAAAGTCAATATATACTTGAAATCGTGCAAAAGCATCGACTTGACACGCTCTTCATCTCATCGCCGACGGTGCCGAATGAAACTATTCTCCAAATTCTCCATGCTTGTGAAGGTGTCCCCGTTCAAATCAATGTTTTCCCCGAACTCTCCGAATTTATCAAAGGTGGCACAGAGACCATAACTTTTTTTCAGGGTATACCAGTACTCCAATTGCAGGAGATGCCGATGCAGGGCGTGCGCGGTATCGTCAAGCGTCTGATGGACATCGTTTTCAGTTTGTTGGCACTGATAGTATTAAGTCCGCTCATGTTAACGATTGCGGTTATTATACGCCTCACCTCACCCGGCAAAGCGATTTTCCGGCAGGAACGCGTCGGCAGAGCCGGAAAGCCGTTCAACATCTACAAGTTCCGGTCTATGCGTGCTGATGCCGAGGCAAAAGTAGGGCATGTCTGGGCGGAAACCGATGATCCACGGCAGACCTCTCTCGGCAAATTTCTCAGACGCTGGAGTTTAGATGAATTGCCTCAATTTTTCAATGTCTTCAAAGGCGATATGAGTCTCGTTGGACCGAGACCAGAGATGTCAGGTCTTATTGATACATTCAGTGAATCCATTCCGCACTATCTCGCTCGGCAGCGCGTCAAATCGGGGATGACAGGCTGGGCACAAGTTAACGGTTTGCGTGGCAATACCTCTCTTGAAGAACGGATCTCCTATGACAGGTATTATATCGAAAATTGGTCGCTTGCCTTGGATATTAAAATCATTTTGAAAACATTATGGGCAATTAAAAAAGGTTCTCGGTAATTTCCGCCTATGCCTCAAAATACCGTCGCACAAAGGGCCATGCACCGGCTTTGTAGTAACGATGTCCACCATCACCGATGAAGAGTTCACATCTATCTCCAACACCAGCAACTGTATAGATCGTTTTCAACCGTTCGTAAGCGAATTTGACGTGGTCTATCGGAAAAATTCCGTCATCGCGTCCTGCAATCGCACAGAACGGACGCGGTGCGATTAAGCCTGCGACATCGTACATCTCTCCGAGCCGCATGACCCCCGGTACATAGTTACATTCGCAATGTCGAATCATGCCGATGCTCCCTTCAAATGTGCAGAAATAGCAACTCGGTACGGCAACTGCGATCCGTGTTTCACACGCCGCCGCGAAAAGCGAAACCGTCCCGCCACCAGAATTACCGGTAATTGCGATGCGCTCGGCATCTACGGGTAAGTGTCCTATCGCCCAATCAATGAGGCGCGACATATCCCAGACCCGCTCACCGATCGGAGTCCGCCCGACGAGTATGCTATGAACCAACTGATGTCGGCAGGAGTGCGTATTATTTGCCGCTTTATCCGCATCCGTCCGCGTTTCACCAAAAGCACGCGTCGTTGGGGCAATAGCGATGTAGCCTTCCTCCACAACTGCCTGCCGTGCGATGTCACGCTCACCTTCCAGCATGTGTTCTTCTTCTGTTTCCGTATGTGCAATGCCTGCGTAGAGATGCGGATGGTTATGCCCGTGGGGTGCAAGAATCAGCGGGAGTTTGCCTTCAATCGTTTTCGGACGCAGTAGATAGAACGGCAGCGGCACCGTCGGTTCTACCCACAGATACCAACTTTCGCGGAGATGGGTGTCCATGTCCAAGACTTCGAGTTGTTCTGCTTTCGGGACGTAGCCGCCCAGATCGGCTTCCATATTATCCAAGCCGAGGATCTCTCGCAGCTTCGGACGGAAATTGGCTTGCCACGCCAACAACCCTTCCCGCGTGCTGGCATGAAATTCATATTGTCTCGGGACGGTGTCGTATAAGTTTTGAAGTGTGTATCAGCGTTGTACATTACAGTTATCCTCCGGAGGTTGCGTCGCTTGACAAAATTCTTGACACTGCTATAATGTTGACGAATGAACTGCCAGATAATCTACAAAATATAATAGAGGACATTCCTACACCTGTCAACCGAATTAATGAAAGGTTCTGTATAATGAAAGTACTAATAACTGGGGCGAGCGGTAGGCTCGGCGCGTATGTCATCCGAGAATTGGAGGCTGAGCACTCGTTGGTGCTAATGTCGCGCAGAACGCCTCCCGATGACTTCTCGCACCTACCCTTTGTTCAGGGGGATCTCAACAACTTTGAAGATTGCCAACGTGCCGTTGAAGGCGTGGACGCGATCCAACACCTCGGTGCACAACCGGGTCCCGTCGATCACCCAGATTTACGGGCGGGTGCCGAAGAGAGAGGCATCCCCTTTGACGCGACCTTCAAAACGAACATGCTCGGCACCTATTATCTCATGCAAGCCGCGATTGAAGCGGATGTCCACACGGTTGTGATGTCTGGCAGTAATTGCGCGTTAGGACACGGTTTTCGGATCAGCAAAACTCACATTCCGATAGACTACCTACCGATAGATGAAGAACACCCTTGCTATCCTGAAGATTCCTATAGTTTCTCTAAACGTTGTGGTGAAGACCTGTTAGCAAGTTATAGCCGCGCCTACGGCATCCGAACATACATTACGCGTCCTGCCGGTATCAGTCCGGAAGAGCGGCGAAGGCAGATGGCAGAAAACGCTAAACCGACAACCGCTTGGACACCATGGCTCTGGTGTTGGGTAGGCAGTGAGGATGTTGCCAGCGCGCACCGCCTGATTATGGAAAAGGCGGACACGCTGCCGCCGCACGATGTCTATTTTCTCAATGCTGATGATACATCCGCGTTGGAACCTTCTCAAGAACTGGTGGCGCGTTTTAAACCTGAATTCCTTCCAAAAGTGAGAACGCTTCAGGGGTATCAATCGTTTATCAATTGCGACAAACTCAAAAATGCAGTCGGATGGCAACACGAAACAACGTGGCGGTAATCGTAGAGGCGAGGTTACCTCGCCCCTACTACTGGAGGAAATATCATGTCAACCAATGATCGAGTCAGGATTGGTGTTATCGGTGTAGGGAGTATCTCTGTGCGTGGCATCCTTCCGCATCTCACACAGGACGATGTTCAGGATAGATTACAGGTAACCGCTGTCTGTGACCCTGTCCCTGGTCGGGCACAAGCCGCCTCTGAAAAATTCAATGTCCCGCACGCGTATGAAACCTACGACGCACTTTTGGCAGATGGGCGTGTAGACGCTGTTAGCATCGCGTCGCCCATCGGTTTACATTATGAGCAGGGAAAACTCGCAATTGAACACGGGCTGCACGCGCATTTCAACAAGACGATGACAACGACCGTTGATGAAGCAGACGACCTGATTGAATCGGCAGCCCGCAAAGGCGTAAAATTGGTAGCTTCTCCGGGACAGATGCTCCGTCCGATTCACCAAGAGATCCGCAGACTCATTAATGAGGGGGCGATTGGAACGTTGACGTGGGCAGCCACCGGCTCCTCTTTTGGTCGCTACCATGAAAACGAATCCGTGAGACACGGCGATGATCCGCTCTCTAATATCAACCCAGCGTGGTATTTCCGTAAACCCGGTGGCGGTCCGCTCTATGATATGACGGTCTACGGTCTGCATACGCTGACCGGTATCCTCGGACCTGTCAAGCGCGTAACGGCGTTCTCCGGCGTGCGTGTCAAGGAACGTGAATTCCGCGGCGAAATGCTCCCTTGCGATATGGACGATAACACCTTTATTCTGCTTGATTTCGGGGATGCTTTCTTCGGTTTTATCTATGGTGCCGCGGCGGGACACGGAATAAAAGGTGGATTAGCAATCCACGGAACAGCTGGGGCGATTGAGGGCAGCACCCTTAACGGCGAACCAATTGACGCACCGAAAAGGGAATTGCCGCACGTTGTGGGACCGCATCGTAACATTCAGGAATCGCACGTCTATGAAGATATTATGCAGCTGGTAGACTGGATCCGTGAGGATAAACCGACGATTGTCACGGCGGAGCATGCCCGGCATGTCATAGAGATTTTTGATGCGGGTTACCGATCCGCACAGACAGGACAAGCACAAGACCTACGCACTACATTTTAAAGGAACGACAACCTATGCCAGAAGCTTTATGTATTGGTGAGCTCCTTATTGATTTTGTTTCCACAACACCTGATGTAACGCTCGCCGAAGCTCCAGGATTCGTTAAAGCACCCGGCGGCGCGCCCGCCAATGTTGCCGTCGGCTTAGCCAAGCTCGGTGTAGATGCTGGGTTTATCGGCAAAGTCGGCGCGGATGCGTTCGGCGATTTCCTGCGCGAAGTGCTTCAAGAGAACAGCGTTGACACCGCCTATCTCATCGCGGGCGAAACCTCTCGGACAACCTTAGCCTTTGTCGCTACGCGTTCGGATGGCATGAAAGACATTACGTTCTATCGCCACCCGGGTGCCGATATCCAACTCGCCCCTGACGAAATTGACATTGGCTACATCCAATCCGCTGAACTGTTCCACTACGGCTCTGTCAGCCTCAGCCATTCACCGAGCCGAGAAGCGACGCTCCATGCAATCCGGTCCGCAAAAGCGGGTGGCGCGCGCCTCTCCTACGACCCGAACTTACGGTTGATGCTCTGGGATAACGCTGCTAATGCCAAACGATGGATCTGGGAGGTAATGCCTTACGCAGATGTGGTCAAAATCTCAGATGAGGAGTGGGAATTTGTTACAGGTGATGCGGACTTTGAACATGGCATTCAACGTATCCTTGGACTCGGTGTGAAGTTGCTCGTTGTGACATTGGGGGAACGCGGATGTTATTATACAAACGGCTTTGCTGACGGTTTCGTCGACGGTTTTACAGTTGATGTCATAGATACACTTGGGGCGGGAGATGCCTTCGTCGCTGCCATGCTTGCACAATTAAGGCAGTATATGGACCTGACCGCGCTTGAACAAAAGCAGCTGGATCCTATCATGCGATATGCGAACGCTGCAGGGGCATTGGCAACACAGAAAGTCGGCGTAATCCCTTCACTACCAACGCCTTCTGAGATTGAACGTTTCTTGTTAGGTGCGGACCAACATACGTCGTAAATAAAGGGGAGAATATTATGAAATCATTGGGTCTACTTCATGGCTTATCATTATTCTTATTTGTTGTTATGGGGTTTGCTGTTGTATCGGCGGAAGCTGCTACCTTGAATATTACTGTGGCAGATCCGCAAACGGGTAATAAATTGAAGGGTGTTTCCATTACTGTCACGCCCGAAACCGGTGATGCCGTTACAGGTGTTAGTGGTCCAACCGGCACGCTTGAGATTACGGATTTAGCTGCAGGGGTCTATACGATTACTGCTTCTTCAACAGGTTATGCGGATAAAGTTATAGCAGATGTCGCGCTTGCTGCTGACGAAACGAAGTCTATAGAAATTGCGCTCTCTTCCGAGGTTATCCAACTGGATCAAGTCTCCGTTACGGCATCTCGCCGTCAGGAAAAGGTGCTTGAAGCACCAGCATCCATTGCGCTTGTTGGGGATTCGGAAATTAGAGACCGCGTCTCACCAAGTGTTACGGAGCACTTAAAATCGGTACGTGCGGTAGATGTCGTAACCGCTGGGCTCGGTGCGTCGTATGTTGTCGTTCGCGGCTTCAACAACGTTTTTTCGGGTTCACTTTTGTCACTTGTTGACAATCGGATTGCGAGCGTGCCTTCGCTACGGGTCAATAGTTACAGTATCATTCCGACGATAAGTGAAGATATTGAGCAGATTGAAGTCGTCTCCGGGCCTGGCGCGGCACTCTACGGTCCGAATAGTGCCAACGGTGTGATGCACATCATCACTCGCTCACCGTTCACCTCTCAAGGAACGATCCTGAGTCTTGGGGGCGGTGAGCGTGGCATACTTATGGGATCGCTGCGACATGCAGGCGTTGTCAATGAGACGATTGGCTATAAGTTTTCGGGCAATTATTTTCGCGGAAATGACTGGGAAGAAGGGCGATCAAAAGAGGATGTTGAAGGTGCAGGCGGCCTAATATTCGATACTTACAAGGCCAGTGGCGAATTTCGTGTTGATTATAGCCCCAGCGACGATACGACAGCGATTCTGGCAAGTGGTTTCACACAAGCTACCGGCATTGAACTGACGGGTATTGGTGCGGGCCAAGCTCAAAACTGGACTTATGGTTACCTCCAAGGACGCTTTATTTCCAAAGACCTCTTTGCGCAAGCCTTTTGGAATCGGAGCAATGCTGGAGATACTTATGTCGTGCGGAGCGGCGATCCCACTATTGACAATTCCGATCTGTATGTCGGGCAGATTCAACACGGTTATAGTTTTGGCGAACGGCAACGCTTTACTTATGGACTGGATGTGTTGCTGACGCGTCCGGATACAGAAGGAACAATCAACGGCATCAATGAAGCCGATGACAACATTAACGAGATAGGTGCCTATTTGCAGTCAGAGACCAAACTCCTTCCACAGTTAAAGTTCATCGCTGCCGGACGGATTGATGACCACAATCAACTTGAAGACTACGTCCTTTCCCCGCGCGTCGCACTTGCGTTGCAACCCAATGACGACCATAACTTTAGAATAACCTATAACCGTGCCTTCAATACGCCAAGAACTTCAGACTTATTTCTCGATATTTTGTCGGCAAAAGATGCTTTTCAGTTGGGTGCTAACTTTGGCCCGGTGTTGGGTTTCAGCCCGAATATCGACATACGCGCACAGGGTGTCCGTTCCGAAACGGGGTTTACCTTCAAAAGAAGTGAGGATGGTCGTCCGGAGTTTCGCTCTCCCTTTTCGCCGTTGGCAAGTTTACCAGCAGAGATGTACATTCCGCTTGATGATCCTGTTTTTACCAACGTTATGTGGAGCGTCGGGAGAAGTGCTGTCATGAGTGCGGCACTCCCAACGTTTAAAGCAGGTTTAACCGCAGGAGGGTTCCAAGACCCCGTAATCACAGCCCTCGCCGATGGATTTGATAATCTTATTCCAAAACAGGTGACGGGTGTGAAAAATGTTTTACGCTCGCTTGATCCGCAGGCAGGTAACTTTGTTGACGTTGAAGGTGTAAATGATGTTAACCCGCTTAAGCCGACGATTACACAGACGTATGAGATCGGCTACAAAGGGATTTTCATGAACACATTGGCGTTTTCTGCCGATGTCTATCACTCCAGAATTAACGATTTCGTAGGTCCCTTGGTTGTCGAAACCCCAAATGTGTTTTTGGATCCGGCAACATTAGGCGCCTCCCTCGGTGAGCAGATGACCGCAGCGTTAGCAGATCCAGCGAACGCGAACTTAAAACAGGCGCTGCTTGCGTTCGATGCCCCTGCACAAGGGGGTAACAACAACGGTTCACCTGTTGATGAATTGGTGAAGTTATTCGTCGCGGGGACTGAAAACAACGGTGCTGCTTTCATACCTTATGGGACAGTTACGCCTGAGCAGGCAGCAGATCCCAACGCAATCATGCTGACCTATCGGAATTATGGTGATATTTCGCTCAATGGATTCGATCTGACGTTTACCTATTACCTGAGTCCGAGTTTGAGTTTTGGTGCGAATTATTCGTTTGTCAGTAAAGACCTTTTTGAAGACGTTGATGGTCTTGGCGATATTGCGCTCAATGCACCGAAAAATAAGTTTGGTGCAAGCGTTCAATACGTTAATACTAAGCATGGATTAGGCGTAGGACTTCGGACACGTTTTGTGGCGGGGTTCCCTGTCAGATCGGGGGTTTACGTGGGTGATATAGAATCGTATTATACGGTTGATGTAAACGCTGGTTATGAAATACCCATCGGTCCTAGACCACGTCTTTCATTCACTGTGCAAAATCTCTTAGACCGTAGACATCAGCAGTTTATCGGTTCGCCAGAAATCGGACGCTTGGCAATGGTGCGTCTGACACAAACTTTCTAACGGTTTCGTTTTGTCGGGGGTATCCCCTAAACGCGCCGCGCTTTAACGGCGTACATGGGCCAGGAGAAATAGAAGTCATCACCGGCAGGTTTAACTGTGTAATGCTCTTTTGCCTCATCAGCGGAGAGTTGTGCGAACGCATCACGGATTTTTTGCACGAGCTCTGGTGAATTTTGCTCCGGACGCACCCACCACAAAAACGACATCTGGGCGTTGCGGACGTGCGCAGTCTGTTCAAGTGAGAACCCAGCATCCGTAATCATCACATCCCATTGCGAGGGTGGATGGCCATAAACGTGCGAATCGTCCCGAAGTGTCTCTACACGGTTCTGCCATGCTATTAACTTTTCTGATTCAGGGGAAACGGAATCTGCGAGGCAAAAAAGTCCATCTGTTCGGAGAACGCGATGGACCTCGCTCAAAAATTTCGGGACATCTTGGAAATGGTGAGGGGCAAGCCGACACGTCACCAAATCTAACGAGGCAGTCGCAAACGGCAAAGATTCCGCAGCAGCGATAGAAAACGTAATATTCTCTATGGCTTGTTCTTCCGCCAATGCAGCTGCCTTTGCCACCATTTCTGGGGTCAGATCCGTGGCGACTACATAACCAACCTTCGGTGCAAGCGCGAACGCTGTGAAACCTGTACCTGTCGCGATGTCCAACGTCTGCTCTGTACCTTTCGGCTCCGCAAAGTTGAGGATGACATCTAACGTATCCCCTTTCGCATGCGCGCTGCTCTGTGCGTAGTAGTCTGCGTGCTGACTAAACTGTTCACGAACCGCTGTGTGTACGGACTTCATATATTGGTTCTCAGTTTTCGGTTATTGGTTTTCGGTCTGGATTGCGATTGCCGGACAACTTATTAATTGAAAACAATGACTCCGCGCGCGTTTTCACCGGCTTCCATATCCGCGAACGCCTCGTTAATCTGTTCAAGTCGATAGTGCCGTGTAATGAGTTCGTCTAACTTCAGTTTGCCTTCCGTGTACAATCTCAAAAGTTTTGGCATATCTACCCGCGGGTGGCACGAACCGTAGAACGAACCGATCAGCTGCCGCTCTGTTGAGACAAGATGTTGTGCCGGAATACTCACCTCCATCTCGTGGTGTGCCATGCCGACGATAACAGCAGTGCCAGCTGCTCGCACCATACGATACGCCTGCACAATCGTCTTCGGATTTCCGATCACCTCAAAGGCGTAGTCTACCCCAAGACCGTCGGTTAATTCGCGAACCGCTTCAACCGGATCGCACGTTGCCGCGTTGACGACATCCGTCGCTCCAAAATTTTTCGCAAAATCGAGTTTCTTCTCCGCTATATCAACGGCGATAATCTGTTCTGCTTGCGCGAGCAGCGCGCCTTGGATAGCGTTTAGACCCACGCCCCCTGTTCCAATAACCGCTACGGAGCTGCCGGGTTCTACCTTTGCAGTATTGAGCACTGCACCGACACCGGTTGTCACGCCGCATCCGACGAGTGCTGCTTTTTCTAACGCGTAATCTTTGTCAATTTTCACGAGGTTTTGTTGTGGGACAACCATGTATTCCGACATCGTTGCAATGCGTGCCATCTGGAGGATGCCGTCCCCCGATCCGTTATGCAGACGATACGTGCCGTCCAATTGGAACCCGCGCGGGACATCGTAACTTTCACACAGACAGACTTTTTCCATCTGACACATGCGACAACCGCCGCAATAGCTAACGAAAGACAAGATTACATGGTCGCCCAGCTGAAAACCTGTTACATCCGCGCCGACCCGTTCAATAATCCCTGCCCCTTCATGTCCCAGCGCGACAGCGGCATCGTAATAGATAGCACCCGTGACGACTGATAGGTCTGAGTGGCAGACCCCACTCGCAGCGGTACGGACGAGGACTTCGTTTGCCTTCGGTTCATCTAACTCAAGTTCCTCAATGACAACCGGTTCGTTATGTGTGTACATAACAGCAGCACGCGTTTTCATGCGTTTCTTTCCTCCATAGCCTTTCCTCAACGATAAGCGTAGCGACGGTGTTTGATTCGGTAAATTTCAATTAGGTGATGCTGGTCGTCTATTTGATAGAGAATTCGGTACTCTCCGACCCGGATTCGCCAGTGTGAATCTGTTTCCCCTGAAAGTTTAACGACTCCTGGTGGCCGCGGGTTATTCGCCAAAGCCGCTAACCGGACATCAACACGTGTCCTAATGTTTTGCGGTAAATTCCGCAATTCTCGTTCAGCACGACGTTTTAGATAAACAGCATAAGTTGATGGAGTATTCAAAGTTTTCCTTCTTTTTCTAACTCGGCTCGAATTTCCTGATACGGGCGAGACTCAGTTTCGGTTTTAACCGCGGCATCCATCTCTAAAATGTCCTCTAAATCCTCAAGGTGTTCTATGAGAAGGCGATACTCCTTCATTGACAAAACTACTGCGGTTTTCCGACCCTTGTCATTGACGAGATATTTGGGTTTAATGTTGAGCATAAGTATTCTCCAAACGAGCAGCATAGGTGTGATTGCGCCTACAGTAACGATTCCAGATAACTTCTCGCTTTACGCATCGATTCAATCGGATCGGATTGACCTTCGTATACAATTGAGAGACAGCCGTTATAACCGACACCGCGCAGGATATCTAAAACACGTGGGTAGTCCAGCCATTCCTCAACACCGCTATCTATTTCATAAAACTTGGTTCGGACATAGACAGCATGCGGTGCAGTCTGCTCAATGCTTGCATAACAGTCGTAGCCCGGATGTGAAGACCCGCGATGTCCACTTGCACCAGGAGACCCAGCGTATTGTCCGGTATCCAAGATATGTGTGAAATAGGGGTGGTCGGTTCCGGTCAAAGCACGCAGGACGGCAGCGCCGTCGCGTGTGACGTTATTGTGGTTGTGATTCTGAAGCCCGACAAGAATTCCGGATTCGTAACCGTACTCAGCAACTTCTTTAAAGGCTTCAATCATAGGTGGCCACAAAGTTTCCTCGTCTTCACAATCTTCAGGAACATAAGCGGCAAATACGCGTACGATCGGGCAGCTCATAAAAGCCGCGACATCGATCCATTGTTTGATGAGCGCGATTTGTTCCGGGTGCTCGGCAACAGGTTTGCCGAAGTTATTGCTGACACCGATGTAACCCAACGGCAGCCCTTTCCGCATGAGATCCATCTTTAGGTTGCGTAGGTAGTCAGCATCGGTGGATTCAAACGCGCTTGAATGCAATTCGATAACGTCAAAACCGAGATCGTAGACGATTTGCGCGAAAGCGGTGGCAGTCGTATTTCTCACGTTCAGAGACATGGTCCCCAATTTCATCATGAAAATGTTCTCCTTTTTCGCCGAGTGGCGGCCGCAATCATCTGCTGGCGTTTTTCAAGTCTGCCTATTTACTGAGTGGAGGTCTGATCGTCGTGTTCTTGAAGGACGATCTTGGTCTGTCGGCTCAACGCTACAAGGAATTTCTGCAAGAGTTGTTGAAAGTCTTGGAGCTGGTCTCGGTCGGTCTCAAGATACTGAATTCGCGAATCCATAGTTTCTACCTGGGTGAGCCGATCAAGCACCTCTTGGATAAGGTCTTGCATTTCATGGAAGCTTCGCCGCTCGTTCTCGAGTTGTTCAATCCTATCTACCGCTGCCGCGAGATCTCTTTTGGTCTGTTTCAATTCTTGTTGTAGGTTTTGGGTGAAGGTGATGAGTTTCTCTAAGGTATTGGTCGTTTTATAAGTCTGCTGTTCTGAGCGGTTATCGGGACTTATCTGTTCTTGGGGTTGCGTGTTTTGGGTTGGGATGTCTGGCGTGTCAGTTTCAGCTGCAGCATGCGTAGAGGGTTCGGCATCTGCGTTCGCAAAAGTCCCGATTAATTTGATATGGTACGTAAACGACCGGTACGGTTCTTTCCGTTCACTGTATGTAATTTGTACTCGGAGTTCTTCATCAACCCGCAGGGCGCGTATACGGCTGTGTATGTTCCGAATCACGACCTCGTTGTAGCCGAAAGCATCACTTTTTTTCGGGTTTAACTGCCGAAGGTATCGGTAGAGTTCCAATCCATCGGTACTTTCTCGTTCTAATCCCTCCGCTGTCAACACACCGACGATTTCGGGGTTATCGGGATCTGAAAGTGTCTGTTCGTCAGGGATCACTATATCCAGTGGCACTTCTCCGTCAATAGCCTTCATCCCGATGATCCAGTTTGTCGATGATGTTTTAATGCAATATGCTGTGAAGTCGTAGTTAATAGCCATAATTTTCTTTTCCCACGAATGCTTTTTTCACTAAGAGTGACGCGCTCTGATTTTTACAAATTATGTTTGTAATCTTGACATAACTTGTGCGAGTTTTGGAATACGAGAGGTGCCGGGACCTTCTACAGCGAAGGATGCGACGCAGTGTGCGAAGTTAAGGGCTGCCGCTACCGACCGATTTTGATAATAGTCGATTAAAAAAGCGGCCGCGAAAACATCACCTGCCCCGGTCGGGTCCACCTCTGTAACGGGGTATGCATCGGATCCAAACTGTGTGCCGTTTTGAAAGAGTGTCGCGCCTCGGGCCCCCTGTGTTAGCACAACAATAGGTGCTAATCCAATATATTTCTCTAATTCATCCGGATAGGTTCGGAGGTCTTCATCACTGAGGATTAGCACATCAATATAAGGCAAAATCTCTTTCGCGGTTTCCCACCGCTTTGCTGCAACTCTACCGTCGGCATCCCATTGCCGAAGCCAGCCTTGCGGTGTTGCACCTATTAATGTATCCTCGCTGAAACAGTGAACGACTTCAGCTGAAACTTCATCAGCAATCGGACACAAGTACGCGATATTGCTCGTACGCCATTCAGCAGGAACATCGTTCGCTTTGAGCTGTTGGGCAATCCCCAAGATAAATTGTTGTCTATGTCCCCTTTCGTCGTATTGGTTATCAAAAATCGTCGTATCAGGGGATTCATGATAAACCGTTTCTATGCCTTCTAACAGCGAATTTTGTTGATCAAAGTTTGCGCCGACTGCTGTAACCGCGCGGGCGTGGTGTCCAAGGTTCCGCGCAGTCAATGTTGAGTATGAGGCGGATCCACCAAGCATGTAACCCTTTGGCGAGACATCGTAACAGAAGTGACCGATTGACAGAAAAGTTGTGGACGTTTGGGGGGATGTATTCATTTTAGTTTATAATTCAAAAACGGGTTCCATGCGTGCCCACCATTCGTCTGGTTGTGCTTCTGCCACCGGCTCCTGGAAAGTTCGCATCAATTCATCCCAGGCTTTACACTTTGGGTTTTCTTCAAGATAGCGTGGAAAGTCACGGTCTATATCAAATGTATCAACTGTCTCCATCGCCATAAACAGACGGTACCCGAGCAGATAAATATTCATCTTTGTGATACCGACAGATTTCAGGGCAGCGAGGACCTCAGGCCAGGCATCTCGGTGATACGCTTTGTATTTTTCTATAACCGATGGATCGTTTTTTAGGTTCAGTGTTAACCCGTAGTGTTTCATTTTATTGTTTCCAGTGCTTTTTGGATAATTTCACTATGATCAAACGCGAGTTTCGGTAGGTCCGTATTTAAGAACCAAGCGACTGCTGAGGCATCAGAACCAGCTTTAACGTTTACTGTGGACTTTTCAATGACCGTAGCATAGGCGATGGTAATCACTCTTCCACGTGGATCGCGAGACGGTGACCCGAAAGCACCTACCTCAGTGAGTGCTACATCGGTAACCCCGGTTTCCTCTTCTAACTCGCGGCGTGCCGATGTCTCAAGAGGTTCCTCCATCTCAATAAAACCGCCCGGTAGTGCCCAGTGCCCTTCAAAGGGTGGATGTTTACGTTGGATCAATAGCACTTCCAAGGCATCGCCACTGAAAACAACGATGTCAACAGTAACTGCAGGACGTGGGTAATCGTAACAAAACATGATACTTTTTTGAATGGAGCGATTTTTTAAATTAGCCTCCATCCATCCTAATTCTATAGGATACCAGATTTTAACATTTTCGTCAACTTTTTTTCTATACTTGAAATGAACATGGACGTAGTGGTATAATATTCTTAACTATGGACTTACACGCGGCGTGTAAGCGCATTATCGAGTTGGGGAACACATCGAAAATGAAAGTTCTCTTTAAGAAAAATATTCCAAATGCTCTCATTATTTCCATTGGGCTTCATATCCTTCTACTGCTCGTGCTTGGGACCTTGTATCGACAAAGGTATGACTGGCACGTTAAGCCGGTTACTGAGATTGAGGTCTTCAAGATCCGCTCGCGGAAATCCATGCATATAGACAGAAGACTCCCGCGTTTTTCCTTTGAACCCTCGGCATCTGCGGAGAATATGCAGCAGATGAAAACTGTTAAGGTTGAGCCCCCATCGCTTGAGACATCGGCAGCACTTGTATCGTATCCAGATGCGACAGTCGAATTACAGACACCGGAACTCGCCTCACCCGTCCGTTCAGAAGAAGGTAACTATGAGAAAGGTTTACAGGCTAAACCGGTCGGTGGCTCAGGGACAGGTGGCACTGGAAGGGAATTAAGTTCACGCCTCTCAGGAAATGGGAGACTCGGCGGTGTTGGGCGCGGTTTCTTAGATGGAACAGATGATGAATCTTCCGCCGACCTTGAAGGACTTACGCTTCCAGACTTAGCGTTGACCAAGGTAGGCAAACATATTGTCGCAAATCGTAGCACCGATCTCGTTGATGTCGTTTTTGTTGTTGATGGGAGTGGCAGTATGAAAAACGACATTGATGCTGTCCGAGAACATCTCAATAATATGACGGATCTCTTTGATAGTGCCGGTATGGATTTCACTATCGGTGTCGTTGCCTTTCGCGCCGGTACTGGGTATGGTCTTCTCGGATTGGATTTTGAGGTGATTCCGCAGACGCGTTCTATTTCTCAGATTAAAAAAGTCTTGTCGCAATTGAAATTCCGAGGCGATGAGAATGGGTTGGACGCGCTCATCCGTGCTGCTGATGAGGTGAAATTCCGGCGCGCCGCTGAAGTCCATTTTATTTTTGTCACAGATGAGTATGTCAGCGGGGCATATTCCTCTATGGATGTGGTGATGAAGATGAAGACTTCCAGAATCAAAGTGGATGTTATCGGTCGTGATGAACCTTTCCAGAAATTCGTAGCAAAGAGTACCGGTGGTTTATGGCTGCCGATTTCAAGCCTCACGATCCAGTAACCCGATAGAGCACCTTGATTGAAGAGGTACAACGTAAATAATGGGCAAAAAGGATAAACACTATGCTCTCGGTTTGACGTTCCTCTTTCTTGCAGTCGGTGCGTTTACTGCGAGCCATCATGAGATGTGGCGAGACGAAATCCAAGCATGGCTTCTGGCACGGGACAGCACTTCGCTCTTTAATCTCTTCGCAAATCTCAAATATGAGGGGCATCCGGGTTTGTGGCATCTCTGCCTGATGCCGCTGAGTCGCATCAGCCATTCTCCGGTTATCATGCAGATGTTCCATCTCCTGATTACGGGTGTTACCGTCTACCTTTTCGTTCGCTACGCGCCTTTCAACTGGTTCCAGAAACTCCTCTTCTGTTTCGGCTACTTCGTTCTCTATGAATACGCGATTGTTGCCCGAAACTACGCGCTTGGACTTTTGCTGATAACCGTTTTTTGTGTGCTTTTCCGGGAACGCTACAAACATTTTATCTGGGTGGGTTGTGTGCTGTTTCTGCTTGCGCATACGAGTGTTCATGCGTTGATCGTTACTATAGGGATAGGCATCGCACTGTGTTGCGAATATGTTTTGGGGGGTCGGTTTCTTAAGCCTCTAAACGCAGAGATTGCGGCTATAGAGAATAAAAGATCCATCTGGATCGGGTTTACACTTATCGGTGTCGGTATTCTGACAGCAGTGTTGCAACTCAATCCACCACCAGATACAGGTTTTGCGGTTGCATGGCATTTTAACTATGATGCGACACGTGTGAACGATATCGTCAAATTGATTTCCCGCGCCTACCTTCCGATCACGAGACCTGTACTCGGTTTTTGGGGTTCAAACATATTAACAACCTACCCTTTCTTCCAAGCCATTCAAGTTCCACTCTGCTATCTCCTAATGCTTTTGAGCGTGCTGTTATTTTTCAAACGACCGACTGCGCTGTTTACCTATCTCATCTCAACATTGGGACTCTTGGCGTTTTTCTATATCAAATATCACGGCAGTATCCGACATCACGGCTTCCTATTCCTGACGTTTTTGATGTGCTGTTGGATTTACCGAGACTGCCCAGCGATCCATCTCGGTAGGGCTGAGCAACAAGATGCAGATTCTACAATAGATAGGGTTTTAAATATGGCAGGGACGGTGCTTGTAACGGCGCTGCTGATCTGTCATGCTATGGGTGGTATTACAGCCGTCAGGATGGAGCATCGCCATATTTTCTCTTACGGCAAACTGACAGCCGAATATATCAAGGCGCAAGGCATGCAAGACCTTCCGATGCTTGGCGATGTTGATTTCGCTGTTAGCACTGTCGTCGGGTATTTAGAGGCACCGCGGCAAATTTACTACCCGCGCGGTAGCAGGCTCGGCTCTTTCGTTCGATGGGATAAGGCGCGCACCCACGATGCCCCGGATCAACACGTCATTGAAGCCGCGAAAACGCTGAGTGCTGAGACGGATAAAGCGGTGCTGATTATATTGAATCGCGATTTATGGATCGAACTGCTTGAGCAGCACGATCTCACCTTTTTGGTTAAATTTAGGGGTTCAACCGTTGGGGACGAAGGTTTCTCTCTCTATCTAATGCCAGCTCTTTGAATCCATCGGAGGGCCGGGGTATACACAATGCATAAAAAGGATAAATACTATGCTCTCGGTTTGACGTTTCTCTTTCTCGCAGTCGGTGCGTTTACTGCGAGTCATCATGAGATGTGGCGCGATGAAATTCAGGCATGGCTGCTGGCGCGGGACAGTACTTCGCTCTTTAATCTCTTCGCGAATCTCAAATATGAGGGGCATCCGGGCTTGTGGCATCTCTGCCTGATGCCGCTGAGCCGCATCACCCATTCTCCGGTTATTATGCAGATGTTCCATCTCCTGATTACGGGTGTTACCGTCTACCTTTTCGTTCGCTACGCGCCTTTCAACTGGTTCCAGAAACTCCTCTTCTGTTTCGGCTACTTCGTTCTCTATGAATACGCGATTGTTGCCCGAAACTACGCGCTTGGACTTTTGCTGATAACCGTTTTTTGTGTGCTTTTCCGGGAACGCTACAAACATTTTATCTGGGTGGGTTGTGTGCTGTTTCTGCTTGCGCATACGAGTGTTCATGCGTTGATCGTTACTATAGGGATAGGCATCGCACTGTGTTGCGAATATGTTTTGGGGGGTCGGTTTCTTAAGCCTCTAAACGCAGAGATTGCGGCTATAGAGAATAAAAGATCCATCTGGGTCGGGTTCGCACTTATTGGTGTTGGTATTCTGACAGCAGTGTTACAACTCAACCCACCGCCAGATACAGGTTTTGCGGTTGCATGGCATTTTAACTATGATGGGAAACGTGTGAACGATATCGTCAAATTGATTTCCCGCGCGTATCTTCCAATCCCAAAGACCACACTCCATTTTTGGGGGTCAAACACCCTAACAAGCTATCCTCTTTTCCAAACCATTCAAGTTCCACTCTGCTATTTTTTAGTGCTTTTGAGTGTGTTGTTATTTCTCAAACGACCGATTGCGTTGCTTACCTATTTCATTTCAACGTTTGGACTCCTGACATTTTTCTATGTGAAATATCACGGCAGTATCCGGCATCACGGTTTCCTGTTCCTTACATTTCTAATGTGCTGTTGGATTTACCGAGACGCTCCAACAGTAAATTTCAGTAAGACTGAGCAACAAGATGCGGGTGCTATAGTGAACAGAGTTTTAAATGTGGCGGGAACAGCGGTTTTGACGCTACTGCTGATTTGTCATGCTGTTGGTGGTGTTATAGCTGTCCGCATGGAGCATCGCCATGTTTTCTCTTACGGCAAATTGACAGCGGAATATATCAGGTCGCAAGGCATGCAAGATCTCCCAATGATTGGGAATAAGGATTCTGCTGTAAGTACTGTTGTCGGATATCTACAGGAACCGCGGCAGATTTACTATCCGCGTAGTGGTCGTTTCGGCTCCTTTATCAGATGGGACAAAACACGCATCCATTCAATTTCAAAGCGTCGCGTCATTGAAGCAGCAAAAACGCTAAGCAATGAGAAGTCTCAAGACGTGCTAATTATCTTGAATGGTTCGCTAAGTACTAAACAAATAGAGCAGTACAAACTCTCCTTTTTAGTTAAATTTAGCGGTTCGACCGTTAGAGACGAAGGTTTCTATCTTTACCTAATGCCCGTCCCGTGACACAATCCTCTCCTATAGGATTCTCACTGAGAAGCATTCCCTGTCGCGAGTCTCCAGGGCTATTTAGTTTTCGCATTTTCAGTGTTTTGAACGGAAGATCGCGAGCACAGCTCGCTCCTACAGAAGCGGACATTTGAAAAAACGAGCGAAAATATAGAGAACTAAATGCCTCTGCGCGCGTCTCACTTTTTTCTTGACAGAATTTGCAATAAGTGTTACGCTATTAAGAGTTATTTTTCTCAGAAATCGGAGATGTTCCTGATACATGCCAAAACGAAAAAGAAAGCCCAAGAACACACCGGCCTCGGACATGAGCGGCGAAGATGATGTCGTGCTGCGCGAAACAGCACCCTTGCAGCTGCGTTATTACGGTGACCCGGTCCTCCGCAAAAGAGCTGAACCGGTCGTAGGGATCACGGAGGCAGAACGTCAACTGGCTGTACAGATGTTAGAGACGCTGTACGCGACAGGCAACGGTATCGGACTTGCGGCAACGCAAGTCGGTGTTTTGAAGCGGCTGATCATTGTCGATATAGGCGAAGATGACGATGAAACCTACGAACCCTTAGTACTATTCAACCCAGAAATTTTGAGTGCTGAGGGTGAAGCGTTCGCTGACGAAGGATGTCTCAGCATCCCAGATGTGACGGCGGAAGTGAAACGTCCAGAGAAGATTGTCGTTGAGGGAATTGATATCCGGAGCGAATCCGTTCGCATTGAAGCCGATGGTTTGTTGGCACGTGTGTTGCTACACGAAGTCGATCATCTCAACGGCGTACTTTTTATTGACCGGATTAGCGGATTAAAACGGCAATTACTGGGAGACGAGTTGCTGAGAATACAACAAGCTGAACGACCCGCTTGATACTTGAAACCTGAGGAATGGTTATCAGTACGATTTTTTCTACGAAAAAATCTTTCAGTTGTCAGTTTTCAGTTAAGAGGGTTTGTGTAGCAGCTATAGTTAACTGGGCTGCCACAAGAAATCAACCGATAACCATTGTACTCTATGCGGAGGCTATTTCGGCATAACTTGTAAGCTGAAACTTGGTATTCAAAAATATGTTGAAACAGAAACTTGAACCGACTTTACAAGCGAAACTTGACCGCCTTTATACGTGCCTAAGTGGTTATAAAAAGGTTATCGTCGCTTTCTCTGGCGGTGTTGATAGCACATTTCTCGCCGAGGCGGCACAACACGCATTGGGGGATAACGCCCTTGCTGTGACTGCCATTTCTGATTCCTATCCGATCCGAGAGATGAGAGCTGCACAGGATATCGCCAAGCAGATCGGGATCCGCTTTGAGACCGTCAATACACAGGAATTAGACCTTGAAGGGTATGCAAGCAACCCGACCAACCGATGTTTTTTCTGTAAGACGGAGTTATTCGATAAACTGCGCCCTATTGCTGACAAATATGATGTCGGGACGATTATCTATGGCGCGATTCCAGATGATGTCGGCGACCATCGTCCGGGAATGGATGCCGCAAAGCAGATGGGGATCCAAGCCCCTCTGATTGATGTCAACTTGACGAAAGCAGAGATTCGCGAAATTTCAAAGGCGTGGGAACTTCCGACATGGGATAAACCCGCGTTCGCCTGCCTCTCTTCTCGATTTCCTTACGGTATGCGTATCACTCGTGAATTGCTACGGCAGGTGGATGCCGCCGAGCAATTTCTCTACGATTTAGGGATTCGTCAATTCCGTGTCCGTCATCACGGTGAACTCGCGCGAATTGAATTGGACGCACAAGAGATTTTGAGATTGCTTTCAAAAACCGTACGGGACGACATCAGTACACACTTTAAAACACTCGGGTATGCGCATGTCACGCTCGACTTGCAGGGATACCGTTCCGGGAGCCTAAACGAGGGGGTTACGATTTCTTAAGGGGGAGCAGGCAATGTACAAGCTCAAAGGTATTAGCCTTAAGACCTACAAATCCACGAAAAAAATGCAACGGCAAAAGGGGCAATCGATTTCAACGGAACTCCCTGTTGAAAAACGGACACTCACACGAGCTGAAAAAAAGTTGTTAGCAGAAAAAATTCAGGAAGATCGCGACGAAAATATTAACAAAAGTTTTATAGGGAAATCAAGCTCAGTCTACTTAACTATAACTGTGATCGTGTTGATTGCTCTATTTTTTGTTTTCATTGCTTGGGTCGTTTACCAGTCATCATAAATCGTAAAAATTTAACATGTCCAACCAACAAACACAACAACTTATCGGCGTAGACTCCTTCAGTTGGAAGAAGTGGGACGCTTGTACGCACTGTGGACTTTGTTTACCGACCTGTCCAACCTATCGAGAATTAGGCTTAGAAACGGATTCACCACGGGGTAGACTCTACCTCATGGGGAGTGCCTTCAAAGATGAGGATGCCACCCCACTCAGTGAAGAATGGTCAGAATACATCTACCGGTGTTTAGATTGCCGCGCATGCGAAACGGCTTGTCCGTCCGGTGTCCATTTCGGAGAACTATTAGAACAGGCGCGTGCCATCTATGAACAGAACGCGCCCCGCTCAGCCGCTTATCGATTCTGGACGAACCTTGTCTTCAAACAACTTCTGCCGAATAAAGAACGCTTGGACCTAATTTTTGAGTTGATGTGGCTCTATCAGCGGCTCGGTATCCGATGGCTTGTCCAAAAGACGGGTATCCTGAAGCTGATGGGACAACTCGGACAAATGGAATCGTTACTGCCGAAGATTCCACCGCCGCAACTGAAATATACAATACGCGACATTACACCCGCCGAAGGCGAAACTCGATATCGTGTCGGATTCATCCCCGGGTGTATTATGAATCAGGTTTTCACGGAGACGAATGTCGCAACGATCCGGGTCTTAGCAGAGAACGGTTGTGAAGTCGTTACACCACGACAACAGACCTGTTGTGGTGCGCTCCACCTTCATAACGGCGTACGGGATGTCGCTTCGGCACTTGCGAAGCAGAATATTGATGCATTTGCAGCAGAGAATTTGGATGCTGTTATTATTAATTCTGCAGGCTGCGGTGCGACGCTTAAAGAGTACGAGGCACTTTTAGAGAACGATACCGCCTACGCGGCGAAAGCGGAACACTTTAGTCATAAAATGCGCGACATCAGCGAATTTTTAGCCGAAATTGAGATGATACCACCGACAGGAGAAATCGCAAAGCGTGTTACCTATGATGAACCGTGCCATCTTCTCCACGGACAAAGCGTAAAGGAGCAACCGCGCAAAGTGCTTGAATCGATACCGGGGCTTGAGTTGATTGAGTTAACCGAATCCGAATGGTGCTGTGGCAGTGCAGGGATCTATAATATTACACAGCCAGAACTTTCGCAAGAGATTTTGGAACGTAAGATGGCGCACATCGCTGAAACCGATGCAGATATCGTCGCAACGGGGAATCCGGGCTGCTTGCTCCAGATTCAACTCGGTATTCAGAAACATGGATTGTCTATGAAGGCGATGCATCCTGTAAATCTTTTAGACTATGCCTATCGTGGTATCGCCCCAGAGGATTTTTTGCCCGAGCAGTAGCGACGGCAATAGTGTAAATAATGTTTCTATCAGATAAAGATATTATCAAGTATATAGATAGCGGGAAAATCAGAATCTCCCCGATGCCCGACTTGGAAACACAACTCGGCAGTTGTTCGATTGATTTCAGATTGAGCAACACTTTCCGGGTGTTTGAGCATAGCAAGTACCCGTATATTGATCTGGGTGCGGAAATTGATGCCGACGATTTAATGCGGCGGGTTGATGTGCCTGATGGTGATGCTTTCACAATGCAACCGGGTGAGTTTGTCTTGGCGGCAACGCAGGAAAAACTTGAGTTGGCAGACGATGTGATGGCACGGCTTGAAGGCAGAAGCAGTTTGGGAAGGCTCGGCATTATTGTCCATAGTACTGCCGGTCTCTTTGACCCCGGCTGGGTTGGTATTCCGACTTTGGAGTTAGGGAATTTGGGGCGCATGCCGGTCAAATTATACCCGGGTATGCGGATCTGTGCGTTTACTTTTGCGCAGCTTTCTTCACCCGCACGTGTGCCGTATCAACTCAAACCGGCGAACAAGTATGCTGGGCAGGACGGTCCCGAAACGAGTCGCTTTGCCAGAGATGTTGAATTCTCGGAGGAATAGCGGCTCCATCGCGGTTTTGATAGAGGGCGGTGCTATGCGCAAAAAACGTGCAATGCTATGCCTAATAATTTGGCAAGGTTTCGGAGTTTTTGATAGGCGGCGTGACAAAAAATCGTGGCAGCAGACCGTTTCACGCCAGTTTTCCGTCTGAGGTCGCTGTAATTCGTGGTTTTACACGAAAGTTTACCTGTTTTCGTCAAATGAATGCCTATTGTGCTGAATCAACGTTGATTGGCATAAATTTTGCTTACCTATTGCGTAAGACACTCGTCAAGTGGTATGAGTTGCGCATTCAATTGACGAATCAAGGACATTTTTTTGAGTTATTGGAACGGGATTTCAGGGAAGCCCCTGGCCTTTTAGGCCGCGTTTTCCTGTACCGTTTCATCAGATTGTAATCTCGGTCTCTGGATCGAGGCGTTTTGAGTTTTGATAGCAAGTTTCGGCGCGCAAGTTACGCCGAAATAGGAGGATATGTGAATGACACCAAGTGAGGTGGTTGCACTTGCAAAAGAGAATGATATAAAGATCATCGATCTCAAATTCATGGATCTGCCGGGCATGTGGCAACACTTTTCCATGATGGCAGAGGAGTTGACCGAAGACCTGTTTGAAGAAGGAGCAGGTTTTGATGGTTCGAGTATCCGTGGTTTCCAGGCGATTAACGAGAGCGACATGTTGCTTTTTCCGGATCCAACAACAGCTCTGATTGATCCAGTCTGCAAGGTGCCGACGCTCAGTATCACGTGTAACATTAAAGACCCAATCACATTGGAAAATTACACACGCGATGTACGGCATATCGCACAGAAGGCGGAAGCGTATCTACAGTCCACAGGGATTGCTGATACGAGTTTCTGGGGGCCTGAGGCAGAATTCTATCTGCTGAATGATATCCGCTACGGACAGAACCAGAATTCTGGTTTCTATCATGTTGATTCGGTTGAAGGCAGTTGGAATTCGGGCCGCGAAGAGAATCCGAACCTCGGTTATAAACCGCGCTATAAAGAGGGTTACTTCCCGGTACCGCCGTCAGATACACTTCAAGACCTCCGTTCTGAGATATGTCTCAAGCTGATGGAAGCAGGCGTTGATGTAGAAGTTCACCACCACGAAGTGGGGACCGCAGGTCAAGGTGAGATTGATATTCGTTTTGGTACCCTCACGGACACAGGCGATAAACTTGCCCTCTATAAGTACATCATCAAAAATATGGCGCGTGCGAACAACTTGGTTGCCACCTTTATGCCGAAACCGCTTTTCCAAGACAACGGTTCCGGGATGCACGTCCACCAGAGTCTCTGGAAAGATGGAAAGAATATCTTCTACGATCCACAGGGGTATTCACTTCTCAGTGAAGACGCGCTCTATTACATCGGTGGCTTGCTGACGCATGCCCGCTCGCTCTGTGCAATCATCGCGCCGACAACCAACTCCTACAAACGGTTGGTCCCAGGGTATGAAGCCCCTGTGAACATCGCCTACTCGCAACGGAACCGTAGTGCCTGCGTCCGTATTCCTGTCTACTCAAAGAGTGAGAAAGCGAAACGGGTCGAGTTCCGGACACCGGATCCGTCTTGTAATCCTTACCTCGCCTTCAGTGCACTGCTTATGGCAGGGCTTGACGGTATACAGAACCGCATCCATCCCGGCGACCCGCTTGACAAAGACCTTTATGACCTTGAGCCGGAAGAGCTCGCCGACATCGAATCAACGCCCGTCTCTCTCGGTGATTCCTTGGATGCCTTAGAGGAAGACCACGAATATCTCCTCAAAGGTGATGTATTCACCCAAGATGTCTTGGATGTCTGGATTGATTACAAACGCGAAAACGAGGTTGATGCGATAAACATGCGGCCGCATCCGTATGAATTCTTCCTCTATCACGATATTTAGATCGTGTGAACGAGGCTTTGAGAACGCTCTGTAGGGCGGATTCCGTATCCGCCCACTCTACTTGTATAATAAACCTTGAGGGCAAGGATTGTAAGCCCTGATTGAGAAGTGGTTATCGGTTTTAATAGTTATCAGTCATCGGTTATCAGTTTTCAGTTAAGAGGTCTCTTGTAACTGACAACTGGCAACTGACAACTATTCCTCTGATGACCGACAACTGACAACTATTCATTTTTCGCAAGGAGAACCGCATGAAAAAGCTGGAATGTATTATCCGCCCCTTCAAATTGGAGGAGGTCAAAGAGGCACTCAGCAGTGTGGGTGTTCGGGGCATGACAGTCAGCGAAGTTCGTGGATTTGGACGTAGCCGTGGGCATACCGAATTGTACCGTGGTAGCGAGTACACGATCGAATTTGTCCCGAAATTAAAAATCGAGATCGTTGTCGCCGAAGAAAATGTTGACAAAGTTGTCGAAGCCGTTCAAACGGCTGCCGCCACTGGCAAAATCGGTGATGGTAAAATCTTCGTGCTGCCCATTGATGAAACCATCCGTATCCGTACAGGTGAAAGAGGGCCTGCCGCTGTCTAACTTTCTATTTTATTTTCCCCAGAGGCGGGTCCCCATGCCCGTCTCTATTTTTTTTAAGGCATACCCTCCGTACTGCACACAGATTTATACTAATCCAACAAGGAAGCCACGAGTGCTTCCATTGCTGGTACTGTTCCGACAGCCGGTAAAGACGACATCGCCGCCCATGTTTCGTATCCGCCCTCCTCTGTCAACGCCTTATCCGTGCAGATATAACCGATATATCCATTCGCCAAGCTGACGAGAAATGTTGGACTCGCATCAGACTCCGCTTTGATGTTCATGCCTGTCTCAACGAATACTTCTCCGGGCAGTGCGACAATCGCCGCTTCACCGAGATGGATGACCTGAACAGGCGCAGTCATCTCCGCTGGCAACTTTGCCAAGCGTTGACATTCATGCGCGTAGACGTCAACGAGTGCCTGTGGGATCGGCTGCCCAACGACCCAGCTAAACGGACCGGTTTCATAGCCGTTGTAAGTGCCTTGCGGTACAGATAGTACCTGCTCGGCAATTTTGAGATCAGCATCGGTAATCTGTTTGCGTTGGAACGTCAGCGTAGCAAGGTCGCCACTGAGGTCAAGTGTGTCGTGCATCTCCATGAACTGCATCTCTGTGATAAAATGTCCCGCGAGCACGTTTGCCATTTTCACTGCCTGTTGATGTCCGCTCGCTGTCCATTTCGTCTGCCCACTGAAGTCGGTATTGTTAATCTGTCCAGATGCGGCGTTCCAGAGCAGCGAGATGCATGTATCTCCCAAATAGTGTCGCATGAGTTTATCAAAGTGCCCAAAATAGTCAGCGGAGAAGGCATTGCCGTTGTCCGTACCGATGTAATGAAGCGAAAAGTTAGCCACCGCGGAGATCGGAGTCCCGTCTTCGGCTGCAACGAACATCATCGCCACCTCTGGATCAATTGTACCGGTCGGCTTCACAAGATCCGGGTTTTCGATACCGGGATTAAAACGGACAGTGCCATCTTTCATGTGCCACCGTCGATTGAAGGTGATACGCGCTTCATTGACACTGGCGAACCCTACCCGTGCAGGTTGGAGTCGCCACACTGCGAGTTCAACGGCATCGGCAATTTTCAGTGGCACCCATTCAGTGTACTCGGTATCCTCATCAACACCGAGCAGATCCGCAACTGCGACAGCGGTGTGTGTATGTGTCGCGTTTACCATGACGTGTGCTGGGGGGATGCCGCACCGCTCAGCGATGCGTGCTTTGGCTGTGTCTGCTACCTTCTCTGGTATAGCGATGAGATCACACGTAACGATAGCGATCCGCGTTGCCCCATTATCAATGACAACGGCTTTGGCGAAGAGTTCATCGTCAACATTTTCAGCGTATCTGGGTCGGAACCCGCCCGGTATCCTTGTGCCGAGGGGGGGTGTGATATTCGCGGTCGCGCTTCCGGCTTTAAGAGTTGTTTGCATTTTTTTAACTTTCCTTGCGGATAAACAACGGAATCTGAGACTTTAGCGTTTTCCGTGTTTGAGTCGCCCTCCACTTCGTTTCGGGCTTGGTTTTTGGTGTTCTTGATTGGGTTACTCTCCCTAATGCGAAACTTGTCAAGAATTGGGACTTATTTCAGCTAACGAGAACCGCACCAACAATTATTTTTTTCTGTTTCGTCATGATTGTAGTCTTGGAATACCGCTTGAGGTTTTGTGTTCCCGGTTGATCCGAAATGGATGGATGTCAAAATCGGTTTTGCTATTCAGTGTGAGTTCACTCATGATGCGTCCAATAAGGGCGCAAAACTTGAAGCCGTGTCCTGAGAAGCCTGCAGCAATTAGTAATTCTGGGCAGCGTGGGTGTGTGTCAATAATAAAGTCTTCGTCCGGGGTTTCGGTGTAGAGGCACACCTCGGCGTGTGTGGTTTTTCCGAGTTCTGGGATGCGTTCTTGTATATATGCATCTATATGTGCGATGTAATCTGCGTCCGGAGTGCGTTCGCATGTATCAACGGAAACGATTTGCCCGCGTCCGTGACGTGCCATCTTTACACCAGCGCCAAATGCCGGAATACCGTAGAGAAATTCGCCATCTACTGTCGCTTCTGTGAAAACAGGGAATTGATCTGGTTGGAAAAGGTTCGTGTCTGTCGGTTGGTAGTAGCACACCTGCTGTTTTGTAACAGTGAGCGGCAGCTCCAATTCCGCGAGGAGTTTCCCTGTCCACGCGCCCGCGGTCACGACGACCTTTCTGCCGTAAAATAGGTCGCTTTCAGTGCGGACAGTCGGAACATCTGCTTGCCAATCAATATCGGTTACCGGGGTATCCTCTCGGACTGTTGCACCGGACTGTTCAGCTAATTGCAAGTGCGTCGCGACACACTCGGAAGCGTAGAGGAAACCGGTGTCTTTCTGATAGAGGATATCCATATCGTTTGACACCCGGAACTGTGGGAAACGTTCTGCCAATTCCGTCGCGCTCCACCATTCGGATTCAACGCCAGCGGCATCTAAGCTCTGCCGCGCAGTGCGTCCATACGGATTCCCGCTTGCACCGAGACACACACTCCCCGTGATGAAAAGCAGAGACTTCGCCGATGTGGATTCGAGGTCGCGCCATTCGGCGTATGCGGTTTTCATCAATTCAGTGTAGAACGCTTTATCGTAGAAGAAACGGATGATGCGGGTTGGACCGTGCGAACTGCCGAAGGTGTGTCCACGCTGAAACTGCTCTAAAACCAGCACATTAGCACCCGATTTAGCGAGATGGTATGCAGTCGCACTCCCCATCCCGCCCGCACCGATGACGATTACATCGTAGATGTGAGTGTTCATTTTACTCCTCGCTTGTTTTCTGCGATGGTGTGCAGAAGTCTACGACTACCCATGAAGCGGAAAGGGGTTCGGCATGGTCGTGAAATTCTGGTACTGGTCTTCGCCGCGCAGCAGGATCGGTTTCCAAGGACGTTTCAACGAATTCTCATCTGCTTGTCTCACCGATGGGGCTATGTAGCGAACTGTTAACCCGCATCGCCGACGCGTAGAATGGTTCGGTAGGCTCCCGTGTATCATCTGTCCGTGGTGGATAGACATTTCACCGGCTTTCAATACCAGATCAAAAGCGGTCTCTGCTTCCGCTTCGGTAACAGGTACTTCCTGATTGATGCTGAGTAGATTGCCTTCCTGTTTTGATTTTCCGTGTTCTTGTATACCGCGCTGATGGCTTCCGGGGATCACCTGCATGCAGCCGTTGCCTATGTCACTGTCGTCTATGGCGTACCAAGCGGTAATCGCGTCTGGCGGTTCGAGTCCCCAATAAGTTACATCTTGATGCCATGCGACGAACTTCTCACGCGGTCCGTATTTACAGAAAAAGTGTGTCGCTAACAACATAACATCGGGGCCAATGAGTGCCTCGATGACATCCACAATTTTTGGATGTGTGGCGAGTTCCCAGATAAATTGGTAGTCAAAATGCCAGTCAATGAGACCGATTTCGCATTTTTCTTTCCCAACTTCTGCTTCTAATACATTGTAAGCATGCTGGTAGCGTGTTGCCTCAGAGGCATCAGCGATAGGAATACGTGTCAAAAATCCGTTTTTTCGGTAGTCTTCGGCAAGTTGTCCATTTGTAGTTTCCATACGATGTCCTCTCTTATGGGAGTTCCGGAAGTTTGCACTGTCGAAACCATTGCGAATCTTCCGGTGGTGATTCGTCTGGATTTTTCATCGTTTCAAAGGTTTTCAAGGCGGGTGATACGGTTTCTGTCCATATCTGTTCAACTTCCTCAAAAGTGATGGGTTGGCGTTCAGAAATATTCAGTGCTTTGTAATCTTCCATCAACGCGTTCATCTTTTTTCCGAGCCAAGTGACTTCATCGTTCACCATCCGTTCACCGATGCGCCGGTCGGAATCGGAAGCGTTTGACCCCATCGCGAAGTGCGGTCCTTCAGCGTCTGCTGCGGGCATTCGCGACATGTCAACGCATTCGGGTTCCAGTGCCCAGAGCAGCGAAGTTTCCACTCTACCGGCGTGATCTCCGCCGTTACCTTGTTGGTCGAAACCCGGTGTATTTGCTTCAAAGTCGGGAAGTCCGTAGAGCCGCATGGCGAAGTGTGGCTGAATTAACGTCAGGAGTGTCTTGAGGTCTTGCCAATTCGGACCGTAGTGTCCTGTCAAAAAGATGGCTGCGTGGAATCCGAGTGCATCGGCGGCGCGGACGTGGTAGCAGACATTTTTAAAATGTTGCCATGCAGGCATAGCGGTCAGCCAACTCCGGACTTCACCGACATTCTGGTATGCCCAATTCGCATACATGCCGTGTTCATGGATGTGCCAATAGTCGGGCGGTGCGACGATGCCGCCGTGTGCATGTGCAGTCCGGCAAGCAATCGCATGCGCCTTGAGTGCATCCAACCCAACAGTATTTTGCGGTCCGTGCGGTTCGCAGAGTCCGTAGGTGAAATAGACGGCGGGACATGCGTTGAACGCGGCTTCTAATTCGTCAGGGAACATCCGTTCCCAGCGTACCTCTTTTCGCATTAGGGTTTCCTTTTGAGTGGTTATCAGTTATCGGTTATCGGTTATCAGTAGAAAAAGAGTGCCCCCGTTTTATTCGCAATCAATAGTTAATATCATCCCATGTTTAGGGTTTGGCAGATTTTTTTGGCACCGGTGAGATGGGGTTGCAGTTCAAACGCCATCTTCAGCACAGTTCGTGCTTCCGGGAACCGATCAATCTCAACATAGAATTCGGCGATTTTTTTGTACATCCAAGCGGTCTCGCGTTTCGGGAGTCTGAGCGCGCGAATCTTCGTCAACGGAATATGGCACGTTTGGTCGTAACCTTCAATGCTGAAGTGGTAGAGGTAGATGAATTTAAGGCGTTCTTTGACTTCTTGAATAAAGTGTTTGAAGCAGGGGCGTTTTGCCTCGGCGGACAGTAGGGACTCGTACATGAGCATCGCTTGTTCAATCTTTCGATGCCGTTCAAGAGCGGAAGATGCGTCTCCATTAGAAAACCCAAGCTTTTGATAGGCTTCAGCGATCAGAAACTCACAGTCGCGGCTCTCTTCGTAACTCAGGAAATCGTCGATGCGCCACTCTTTCCCGATTTCTTGGAAGTGATGCTGTAGCTGCTCATACATAGAGATGCCGGTTTCATAATTTTGATGGAGCAGCGCATGCAACAGCAATTCTAATTTCGCGTAGTTCTGATTGAGTCTACTGAGTCTGTTGAAATACGCGCTGTTTGCTTTTTGCTGCCGTTCAATCGTCTGTAGCGTCCGATCATAGTCAGATTTCTGTTGCACGTCGTGGAGTGTATGATAAGCGTTACAGACTTCTCGGAACATCTTTTCTGCAAAAGCGGTCTGCTCCGGATTTTTATCGGGATGGTAGCGTTTTGCGAGTTTCCGATAGGCACTCTTTATTTCGCGGGCGGTAGCATCGCGCCCGATCTCTAAGATTTGATAGTAGTCTGGAATTTGCATTATGGATACGAAGTTCTTTATAGATACAGTATTATAATTCCATATATTCCAGAATTTGTCAAGCGGAAATTCGGGTGATTTCGTCAAAGTTGGGAAGGGTTTTGAGGCGTGTGATAAGTTTTTCGTTAATCAACCATTTTACAATCTTTCCTTTAGCCATTCACTATTTTTAGGACCATAAGCATTTCTCCAAGCGGAGTGT
>VYCT01000030.1 GCA_009843785.1 Candidatus Poribacteria bacterium
ACCTAACAACATCAACCATATTCTAAACCCCAAAAAAAATGGGGGTAAGTGACCTTGAAAATCTATTGCCAAAAAAAATCTGTTTATGTTACAATAGATACGCATCAATCAATTCAAACGGAGCGTGCAAAGCAAAAATAGATATGACACTTCAAGAAATAATTTTAGCGTTAGAGAAATTTTGGGCAGACCACGGCTGCATCATCCAACAACCGTGCGATATAGAAGTCGGCGCAGGGACGTTCAATCCTGCAACGTTTTTACGGTGTCTTGGTCCAGAACCGTGGCAGACAGCCTACGTAGAACCTGTCCGCCGTCCCACCGATGGCAGGTATGCAGAGAACCCTTTCCGTGTCGGCGCGTATTACCAATATCAGGTAATCCTCAAACCCGCGCCTGAGAACGTGCTACCCCTCTACCTTGAGAGCCTCTATAGTCTCGGTATCTCTCCCCGCAAAAACGACATCCGATTCGTTGAAGATGACTGGGAATCACCGACGCTCGGTGCTTCTGGACTCGGTTGGGAAGTCTGGTGGAACGGCGCGGAAGTCACACAGTTCACCTACTTCCAGCAGATGGGAAGCATCGATCTCGATCCGATCTGTGCTGAGATAACCTACGGGCTTGAACGGATCGCGCTCTACTTGCAAGATGTGGACGACTTTTTTGAGATCCGTTGGAACGAACATCTCAACTACGGCGATGTCCACCGCCAAAGCGAGGTGGAATACTCTACCTACAACTTTGAGCATGCAAACGTAGAGATGCTCTTTGACCTGTTTAGCACTTATGAGAAGGAGACGCACGCCTGCTTAGATGCGGGGTTAGTGCTACCCGCGACCGACCACGTCTTGAAATGTTCGCACACTTTCAATATGTTAGATGCGCGTGGTGTTATTAGCGTTACGGAACGGGTGAGTTATATTGAACGCGTGCGGCGGCTTGCACAACGGATTGCACGGGCGTATGTCAAACAGCGCGAAGAGATGGAACATCCCCTCATGGGACGTTTCAGTACAGGAACTGATACAGCGGATTCACCTATTACAAAAAGCGAAACCGCTTCACAATCACCTCAAGAAACCGCTGATCTCTTATTTGAAATCGGTACGGAAGAGATACCCGCGAGTTATGTCCCGCCTGCCCTTACGCAACTCCGTGAAATCGCAACCGACTCCCTTACGAGCCACAGAATCCCGTTCGGTGAAGTTGAAGCACTCGGTACACCGCGCCGTATCACGCTCAGCATCAAAGACGTGAAAACGCTTCAAGAAAGCGAGGAGACAGAAGTCGTGGGACCGCCAAAACGGATCGCCTACGATGAAAACGGTGAACCGACAAAAGCAGCGATCGGCTTCGCAAAGACGCAAGGCGTTGAACTCTCAGCACTCCGGATCGTTGAAACCGAACGTGGAGAGTACGTCGCCGCCTCCAAACTTGAAACAGGCGTTGCAGCGCAAGAGATATTGCAAGGGCTTCTCCCTGAATGGATTGAGGCGCTGCGTTTTCCGAAAACCATGCGTTGGGAAACCAAATCGGAAGAACCGCGTGCGTTCGCTCGCTTTGCTCGCCCGATCCGATGGCTGGTCGCACTGTTAGGCGATCAAGTTGTTAACTGCGCCTACGGTGCCGCGCACGCAGGACGCGTAACCTACGGACACCGTTCCCTGCACCCCGCCCCGATAACCTTGGCATCGGCGAACTTAGACACATACATAGAGACGTTGCGTGCTGTGGATGTAATTGTCTGTCCCAATGCGCGACGCGAAGCGATCAAAAAACAGGTGACATCCATTTTAGAAGCAGAGGGCAATCTTCCAGAACTTGACGACGAACTGCTGGATACAGTGAACTACCTTGTAGAGAACCCGCAACCTATCGTCGGCAATTTCAGTGAATCGCATCTGGAGCTACCCCCTGAAGTGTTGATTACCGCGATGAAAAAGCATCAACGCTATTTTCCGATGTGGAAAAACGCATCAGAATTGGCAGCGAAATTCATTACGATCTCTAACGGAACGGACGGAAATTTCGAGGGTGTTCAACACGGAAACGAACGCGTTCTCCGCGCAAGACTCAACGATGCCGAGTTCTTCTACAAGGAAGACCAGAAAACCAGCCTCGCCGGTAAAGTTGAACGTCTGGGGGCGGTTATCTTTCACGCGAAACTCGGTTCACTCTTAGATAAGGCGGAGCGGCTTAAGACGTTGGTTAAGTTCATCTCTAAGGAAATCGGGGTTACAAACCCCGCCTACACAGAAACGACTGCCGTGCATGCAGAACGTGCAGCTTGGCTCTGTAAAGCAGATCTAACGACGCAGATGGTCATCGAATTCCCAACCTTGCAGGGTATCACCGGTAGATATTACGCACGCAATTCTGGGGAACCTGAACCAGTCGCTACCGCTATCGCTGAGCACTACCAACCGCTCGGTGCAGATACACCGCTGCCGGAAACCGAAGTCGGCGCGCTGCTCGCCATCGCTGACAAGCTCGACACCATCGTCGGTTATTTCGGTATAGAAGAACGCCCCACAGGCTCGCAAGACCCGTACTCTCTACGCCGACACGCACTCGGCACAATCCGTATCCTTCAAGATCGACAGTTACCACTCTCTTTGGATGCTGTTGTCGAAAAGGCGATTGCGCGCTATACGGTCCCATTAGTGGCAGATACAAAAACGAGTGTTCTCAGTTTCATCAAAGAACGCCTACGCGTCATCTTGTCGCAGCCCGAGCAATACACGCCTGACATTGCGGATGCTGTCTTGGCAGTCGGTGATGTCAACGTTATTGACATTCTCAAACGCGCCAGCGCGCTCACCGAATTTCGCTTGACACCAAACTTTGAGGAGGTGTATAATGCCCTCAATCGGGTCCTGAGAATTTTACCGCCGAACGCGCCAGAAACTGTGGACGCAACGCTACTGCAAGACGATGCAGAAAAGCAATTAAACACATGTCTTAGCGAGGCAGAGCCGAACTTTAAGCAGAGCATCCAAGAACGCGATTATGCTAAACTTTTAACACAGCTTGCCGCTCTACAACCAGCCATTGATGTATTCTTTGATGATGTTCTGGTTATGGCGGAAGCACCGGCACTGCGGACGAATCGATTAGCACTATTGAATAAGATCGGACAGAATATTTATGCCGTTGCCGACTTAACGAAACTCGTAATTGCCGGAAATTAAAGACACTTGAGAAACGTCTAAGCGTGCCTGCTGAGACTATAGGAGAGACCATGAAGCAACACTACATTTGTAAGGCATTGAAAATCGGTCTCTATCTCCCATTCATTGCGGTTATTGTCCTTCTGATAGGGTGTGGTGAGAAAGAGAATAGAGATATTATTGAAGCGCGAGCTGCCATTGTTCGCGGAGATTATACCGCTGCACAAACGGCAGTCGCGAGGACGGATGCCGGAAACAAGGAAGCGCAGCACCTGAAGGCCTTCCTACAGAACCGGACACGCGCTGAGACAGAGGGCTGGCACCAAGCGATCGTCCAAGCGAATGCTTACCTTGAGACACTCGCCACTGACATCCTCGCGATCTCAGTGTTGGAGGACCCAGACTCCGATGATCTCGATCAGCAGGAACGGCTCATCCGCGCCCAAAATTCTATTTCTGGACTTTTCGCCGTGTCGCTTGCAGAGGCGGTCGAAAAGCGGGCAGAATTGCTAACGGAGCTCGTCGCTCACCCGGATGCTGCTGTCGTCCAAGCACTTTTAGCAGCGGAGAAATGCTATCAGCCGGACGCACGTGCAGCGGTCGCACAACTCACGGCAAAACTCGGCAGCGGAGATGCGGTCATTGCGCTGCTACAGCAAGCGACACACCACAAGGATCCCGCCATACAAAAAGAAGCCGTTCGCCTTCTGGGCGCGATGGAGAACCCCGAACTCATCCGAACCTTTGAAGACGCACTAACAGAAACGGTGAACACACCGGAGGTCGCGTACAGAGCAATTGTTGCTCTTGAACAATTGGCAAGTTCAGGTGCAGCCAAGGGCACCGATATTGTGCCGGGGCTTCAACTTGCACTTAAAAATAATAGCGCGCAGGTCAGGATGCACGCCGCAAAACTCCTCGGCAGCATCCAAGACGAAACCGCTGTCCGTGACCTTGTCCGACTGCTTGCAGACCCGAACGGTTACGTCAAAAATACAGCCATAGATGCACTCAACCGTATAGGAAACCCCGCAACCGCACCTCTCCTTGAAGTTTTGGCAACCAAAGCGCGAAATCTGATTCCGGACGAGGACACCGGTTTTACTGCCGACTATCAATACATTGCGAGTGCTTACATTGACGATTTGTGGATGAAAAAATACCGAATCGGCACACAAGCCGCCGCAATCCAAACGCTCGGACTCCTCAAAGCGGAAGCCGCTGTGCAACCTTTGATTCAAGAGTTGGCAAACGAAGAATTAAAAAATCAAGCATTGGCGGCACTTGTAGAAATGCGCGGTGTGGCTGTCCCACTTATGCTGGATGCACTCAAAAACGGTACAGATGAAATTCGGGTAAAGGTCGCAGATGCGCTCGGAACAATCGGCGACCGGCGTGCCATAGTTGCCCTTGTTGATGCCTTAACCCATGATCCCAACAAAGAGGTCAAAGCCTTAGCAGCGATCGGGCTTGGGAATATGCGGGCGCGTCGCGCGGTTCCCGCACTTACGGAGGCACTCTCCTACGACGATACGACTGCCACGAATGCTGCGGAGGCCCTCGGAAAAATCGGGGTAACGACAGAGGACGCTGTTGAAAAATTGATCGTCATCGCGATGGATAAACACATGCGTGAAACGTTGCGACTCGCGGGTATCGCTGCGCTCTGGCAACTCAAACCTGAAGAAGCCACACAGCCGATGCTCCTTCTCATGTTCAGTGATGAGACCAGTCCTGTCATACGTGCCAACGCCGTTAAGGTGTTGAGTCGTATCAAAGCACCTGAAATTACACCAGTATTGGTTTGGGTCCTGTCTACACAATTCGACGAAATTTCGGACTTCCAACGGCACATGAAACGCGAGTATAAAACACTTGACGCGCTCCGAACACAGGTCGAATCCTTTCAGATTGAGTGGACAGTCGATTACCCGCGCACAAACTACCGCACATGGGGTGAACTCAAACCGATACCAAGTCTCGTGCGGAGTGAAGTCGCTCACGCACTCGGTATTCTCAAAGGGGACACTGTCGTAGAACCTCTGGCGCATGCCCTTGAGGATGATGGTCGCGCAACAGTGCGCCAAAGCGCAGCGTGGGCACTCGGTGAAGTCAAGGGTGATGCCGCAACAACAGCACTCATCACCGCATTGAAAAAAGATAAACAAGGCGTTGTCCGACAAGAAGCCGCTATTGCTCTCGGGAAAATAAAAGGGCAGAGAGTGGTTGATCCGCTGTTAGATGTACTGCGTAGCGATAAATACGAAACAACTCGATTCCAAGCCGCTGTAGCACTTCGGGAAATTCAGGCGGCGGACAAGGGGCTTGTCGATATTTTGAAGAAAGGCTTGGGAAGTTTTGATGACGGATACGAAGTACAATCTGTTCAAGATCAGGTCATCGGGGCATTAATCCTAAACAATAATAATGCAACAGCGGAATTTGTTCTTGATGCGTTTAAGTCGGCGGATGATGAGTGGACGCGATGGGCATTCGTCCATATCCTCGGGGCATCTGCGAAAAAAATCGCTGCCGATGCCATGCTTGAGGAGCTGAAACATTCGAGTTATGTTGTCCGAAAACGGGCAGCAAACTCGCTCGGCGGTTTTAAGGAACGGCGATTAGTTGACCCGCTCATCGCTGTACTCGAAAATAGGGATGAGATGAAATCCATTCGCGCTGCTGCAATCGTCTCACTTGGCGCACTCAAAGATGAACGCGCTGCCGGACCACTGCTGACAGCACTCTCCGATGAAAACGCCGAGATCCGATTGCAAGCCGCCGCGGCTTTGGGCACCCTCAGGGACTCAAAAGCGGTTGCAAAACTCAGCGAAATCGTTGAAAATCCGCTGGAGCCGGACAATGTCCGTGCCGTTGCTGTAACCGCACTCGGTAATATCGGCGATAAATCGGTTGAAGCACTCTTGATTCGTGCACTCGACATCCGCGTCGGAAACATTGCCAACAATGCAATAATCGCGCTCGGCAAACTCGAAAGTGAAACGGCAATTCCGAGACTGATCGCTATTCTTGAAGATAAACGGATACCGTTAAATGCCAGCACAGCAGTATTAGCAAATGCTTCTACACGCACAAAAGCCGCACGCGCACTCGGCACAATCGGCGGCTCCCGCGCAGCCGAAGCCCTCGGCAGACAACTCATCGACGATACAGAATATATCGTCGCACTTGAGGATGCAGGAAACAGACAAAACCTCGGACTTGATGATCGGAGGCGCAACTGGAGTTGGCGGATTTTTGTTATTGCTGCCAAGAAACTGGATCTACCTGCTTTCGTGGCACCGAAAATGGCCGAACGCGCCGCAGATAAATGGGAAAGCAACCCTATCAGAAATGCTGCAATGGTTGTCTTAGGACGTTGCAAAACGGCAGATGCAGCATTGGATATATCCGATCTCAAAGAGCGGTTATCCGACCCAGATGTGGACATCCGAAAAGCCACGGCACTCGCCGTCGGGGAAGCTGGACTTTTGGAGTTTATACCAGACCTTGTGCAGATGATGAAGGGCGAAACCGAATCCGATAAGGATACCCGTCGAGCCGCGACGCAAGGCCTCAGAGAATTAGCGGATCCTTCAACGACCGACGCGCTCATTGAAGTCATGAACAACGATGATAACCACGTCGAGATCCGACGCGATGCCTCACGCGCATTGGGCGACATCGGATCCGACAAAGCGGTAACGGCATTGGTGGACAAACTCAGCGCCTTACATGAAGCCCAAATTACACGCGGATTCCGCCTTGATGTCATCAGGGCACTCAGCGACGCGAAGAACACAAACGCAGTTTCATTGCTCGAAATACTTCTCGAAGATCAGGATGCAGACATCCATTTCCTTGCAGCCGCAGCACTCTTTGAAATTACAGGCAAAGGCTACGGCTATAATCGATTATAAATGGTTATCGGTTGTTGGTTGTCAGTACCGTAGGGGTTGGGTTACCCAACCTCTACGAGTTGATAACCGACAATTATAAATCGAATAGGACTTACGCAGAGATGCGATAAATCGCATCACTACAAACAGACGGACCTTGGAAATATATGTGTTTCTCAAAAGCGATCAGGTTCGTAGTGGCGCAATTCATTGCGCCTTGCGTAAGTCCTGTCGAAAATCTTTTGAGAAATATCAGTAAAATTCTATTCTGTTCCTCACATGGTGCGGGCGTTATATGGTGTTCTATGTTTATCAAAAGCGATAGTAAACTTATCAATCTTGAAGATACTTACGGAGTTGATAGAATTTTCAGTACTGTGTATATTGAAAGCAGAAGTACAGAAAAGCAAAGTATTAGGTTCCGCACAGAAGGTATTGCTGAAGCCTTTATATTAGATTTTCAAAATTACCTGAATGCAAAAACTGCGACAGAAAAATCTGATATAGGTGAGTTAATCGCCAAGTATAGTGAGCGTCTTAACGAAGACTTAGAGGCAGACTTAAATCTTGAAGAGTTTCTAAATTCACGTAGTTTCTTGGAACAGCGTGTTAACTTTCACGGTCTTAACCACGGAATTGATATTTGCTCCGTTGAGAAGAATGTGGTAGATTATCTTGAAGCTCGCATGGGCTACTTCTTAGATCCGGACAAAAGCAGCCGTGGTATTAATAGGGAGGATATGACTATCAATAGATTGGCTGAAGCAATGGATATTGACAATCTACTTCTTCAACACGTGATAGATTATATGCAAAGAGAAAATAAAGTGACGTTCTTCTCTGATATCCTCTATGAGAAGGATGGTCAAACTATTTGGGCTAAAGCTATTGTTCTTACAGAAAGTGTTGAGAATTATAAGGCTCGGGTTGAGAGAGAGAAAAAGAAACGACCGTTAGGGGGATGCGGATGGGGGTGTATTTTACTTATCTTAGCATTTTTACTATTTTGTTTAATGTTATCGGGTTTATGATAGAACCTATAC
>VYCT01000092.1 GCA_009843785.1 Candidatus Poribacteria bacterium
GGTTTTACTATAAATGAACATTAATTCATTAATTCGGTAATTCTGATCTCTTTTCTGTCTGAATCGCGGAAGGGACGGAAGACACAGAGGACGCGGAAGGAAGAGATTGTTTTTCGGACAGCACCGATTTCTTAGGAAAGGCAATGTAGAAGTTAGCGTCGCCTTTTCAGCGTTCTCCGCGTTCTCCGCGCGTTCCGCGATTCAGACGACAAGAGAATCCACTTCACACAAAAAAACAGAAAAAAAGATGTCTATGATTAGAAAATTACCGAATAAAGCTTGCGCTACAAAAGGTAGATCTCTTGCCGAGCAACCTATGAATAAGATGGGTCGGGTTTTAGAAGAGACACTAAAGACATAGGACAGCCATAATCCGCGAAATCCGCGATTTGCGGCGTACACGCCCAAATGCGATCTGCATTCAGACAAATATGCATAAAAAACCCTTACACGAACACTACCAAGATTTTCGGGATGCGTTGCTGGTCTGGTTTGAACGTTACCAGCGCGAGATGCCGTGGCGCAATACAGACGATCCCTACCGGATTTGGGTCTCTGAGGTGATGCTCCAGCAGACACAGGTCAAGAAGGTTGTGGACTACTATGAGAAGTTCGTCGCGAGGTTTCCGAGTGTACAGGATTTGGCAGCTGCGCCGCTACAAGATGTGCTGAAGGTCTGGGAAGGGTTGGGATATTACGCGAGGGCACGGAATCTCCATAAAGCGGCACAGGTTATTGTGAACGAACTGGATGCGGAAATCCCATTGGACTATGCGACTTTTCGGAAGTTGCCGGGTGTCGGGGATTATAGTGCAGCGGCGGTGCAGAGCATCGCTTTTAACGCGCCTTATGCAGCGGTAGATGGGAACATCAAACGCGTGTTGGCGCGGCTGTTTTTAATGGACGCACCGATTAACGATGCGAAGTCGGCAAAGGTGTTTCAACAGAAAGCGGATGCACTGTTGGATCGGAACGCGCCCGGACTTTTCAATCAGGCGGTGATGGAGTTGGGGGCGATGGTCTGTCGTCCGCAATCGCCGACGTGTCTGGTGTGTCCTGTGAATGCGTTTTGTGAGGCGTTTGATACGATGCGTCAGGACGAGTTTCCGAAACGGCGCGCGTCGAAGCCTACGCCGGAACATCATCTCGCTGTTGGGGTTATCTATAATTCGGCAGGTGAAGTATTGCTTACGCAACGGCAGCTGGATGGGTTGCTCGGTGGACTTTGGGAGTTCCCCGGTGGCGAGATTGCTGACGGTGAAACGGCTGAGGTGGCGTGTGTTCGCACTATCGCTGAGGTCGTCAATCTCTCTGTCAGGAACGTGCGGTATCTGACGCGTGTGCGGCACGCGTTTACGCATTTTAAGATTGTGGTGGATGTGTTTCAGTGTGATTATGAGGCGGGTGAGGTTGTGCTGAACGGGCCGCGGGATGCGAAGTGGGTTGCAGTGGCGGCACTGCGGGATTATCCGCTCCCGCGTGCGACACATAAGTTTTTGGGTGAGTTATAGTTGTCAGTTGCCAGTTGCCAGTTGCCAGTTAAAGAGGTTCGTAAAGTCCATAAAGTGTTCCTAAAGGTCAGAAAGTTTGAAAGTGTTCTAAAGTTTGAAAGTCTGTAAAGTTGAAAAAGATTTTGAGTGCATCAGATACCTCTTAACAACTTCCTAACTTTAGTTCATTTTAGATACACTTTACAACTTTGCCTCCGCTTTCGCACACTTTCTAACATTGATAACTGATAACCGACTACTGACAACTATTCCGCTGACCGCCGATAGTCGATGGCTATTATCCAAACCGTGCTTCGTATTTTTCCCAGACTTCATCGGGTAACGGGGTACTGGCAGCCCGGAGGTTTGCTTCAAGCTGCTCGACGTTGAGACTCCCGATGTTGTTGCCTTGAATCCGTTCTTCTTTCAGACAGAACTGGAGTGCGAGTTGAAGCAAATTTATTCCTTCTTCAACGCACCATTCCCAAATTGGGTATGCTGCTGCAACATCACCTTCTTTTTTCCAGCGTCCACGTTCAATTTCTGCGTCGATATCGACCCCTGTAAGGATACCACGTAGAATCGACCAGCCGTTCATCACACCGATATCGGCTTCAGCGGCGGCGGGCAGCACCTCGTCAGCGGCGGTCTGGCGGATGAGGTTGTAGTCGTTGAAGCACAAAATGAGATCAACATCGCCTGTTGCCATCGCCTTGAGGTGAAAATCGTGCTGACGCATGCCGTATCCGACGTAGTTCACGAGTCCGCGGGCTTTGCACTGGAGCAGCCCGTCAAGCGTGCCACCTTTTTCGAGGGTCGGCTCAATTTCTATGGGATCGTGGATGAGCATCCCGTCGAGGTAGTCTACATTGAGGATTTGGAGTTGGTCTTCGAGGTCAGCGATTGTGCGTTCGGCGGAATAGTTGGGTCTGCCTTGTCCGTAGCCGCCCCACTCTGCGGCGGAGTGGCAGCAGAGTCGCGCGGTAATGATGACATCTTCGCGCGGAATCTCCTTCATCGCCAGCCCGAGTTTCCGTAAGGAATCGCCATAACAGCGTGCGCAATCGAAATGGTTCATACCGATGGATATCGAGTGTTTGATGAGTGCGATAGCGTCTTCATCTGAGACGAATCCGAAGTTGTTTCCGAACCCCTGCGTGCCGAACGGAACGACAGGGATACTCAATTCCGTTCTTCCCAATCGTCGTCTCGGGATTGTCGGTAGGTCTTGATTGGTTTCCATAAAAATCCTTTTTGTCAGTTATCAGTAACCAGTAACCAGTAACCAGAGAAGAAGGCGTTTCCTCTTTTAACTGGCAACTCGTAACTGGCAACTGATAACTTCTTTACTGATAACTATTTTCTCTAATACTGATCCGAACCTTCAAGTGGGAGCGGGACTGCCCAGACGTTCCGATATCTAACGTCATTACCGTGGTCTTGGAGACGGAGTGGACCCGGCTCGGCCGCTGCACCTACGCTCCCGCCGGTTGAACCAGCGAGTTGTGCGTTGTTGATGATAACTAAGCCGTTCTGGATGACGGTTATGCGCGGCCCTTCAGTCATTTCGCCTGCGTCGTTGAAACGCGGTGCGCGGAAGGTAATATCGTAAGACTGCCATTCGAGGGGCGGTTTACAAGCGTTGACGAGCGGTGCGAACTGGTTGTAGATTGCGCCGCAATCTCCCATTCCAGGGGCATCGATACCGTAGGAGTCCAAGACTTGAACTTCGTATCGCCCTTGAAGGAATACGCCGCTGTTGCCTTTTGCCTGTCCGGAGGCTTCAGGCATATCGGGGCATCTGAATTCGATATGCACGAAGTGATCCGTGAAGGTTTCTTTGGTAATGATGTCGCCGGTGCGTGGAATGACGAGCATTGCGTCGCCTTCGACTTCCCAACCGGGTGCGCTGCCATCCATGCTCGTCCAGTTGCTGAGGTCTGTGCCGTCAAAGAGAACAACTGCGGATTCTGGTGGTGTTTGTGTCATGAGTTTTCCTTTCGCATATTATGCGTTAAAAATAACGATTTTTGAATATTTTAAAGAAATCCGTTTTTTTGTCAAGGGGTTATTAGTTGTCAGTTTGCCTCGCAATGAGAGTTAAGAGGTTACGGCACACGGCGCGTGCCTACTACTATGCAAAACCGATTTCTGTTGACAAAAGCGTATGTGCAAGTATAATGAGAGCAAATCCGATGATGTTCATGAAGGAATTTCGATGTCCATGCAAAGTCCCAACCTACTCTATATCCACTCTGATCAGCACGATCCCTATGTAACCGGTTGTTATGGTGACCGGTTGGTACAGACCCCTCACCTTGATCAGCTTGCCGCCGAAGGGGTGGTGTTTGAAAACGTCTATTGTCCGTCACCCATCTGTGTGCCGTCGCGGATGTCGATGCTGAGTGGTCGCTATCCGCACGAGAATGCAGTGTGGACGAACAGCCATATCCTCGATTCTGGGATACCGACGTTCGCACATGCGATGGGTGCAGCCGGGTATCACCCTGTGCTTATTGGACGGATGCATGCGTTGGGACCGGATCAGTTGCACGGGTATGCGGAACGTCTCGTTGGGGATCACGGACCGAACTATCACGGTGGAGGCGGCGTTGATCACGGCGAACTCTCTGGGACGGCGGGCCCGGCGCGTGTGAGTCTCGAAAAATCGGGCGCGGGACAGAGTGCGTATCAGGTTCACGATGAGGACGTGACGGCAGCGACGGTCGATTATCTCAACCGGCTCGGTGTCCAGAAACGGGCAGGACTTTTGGATACACCCTTTTCGATTTCGGTTGGGTTCATGTTGCCGCATCAGCCGTTTGTTGCGCGCCAGGAGGATTACCAACTGTATGAAGGACAGATGATGCTGCCAGAAAACCTTGAACCTTTTTCGGAGGCGTTGCATCCGTACTTTCAGTGGTGGCGTGAGAAGTGTGGCATCGTTGAGGTTTCCGATGCTGAGATTCTTCGCGCACGCGCGGCGTATTGGGCATTGGTCACACGGATGGACGTGATGATTGGGCAGATATTGACTGCGCTCCGAGAGAACGGGTTAGACGAGAACACGCTCATCCTTTATAGTTCGGATCACGGCGAACAGGTCGGCGAACACGGGCTTTGGTGGAAACAGACGTTCTATGAGCATTCAGTGAAGGTGCCAGCAATTTTATCGTGGCGCGGTACGCTTCCTGAAGGTGTACGATGCGATCGCGTCGTCAGTGCGTTGGACTTGAATGCGACGATGCTCGATGCGCTTGAAGCACCGGCACTGCCACATTCTCGCGGGCGGAGTACACTGCCGCTGCTCCGTGGCGAGGATGCACAGTGGGAGGACATTGCGTTCTCGGAGTATTGCACCGATGACGGTTGTTATCACCGGATGGTTCGCGAGGGTGCGTGGAAGTTGAACTACTATCACGGGCAGCCTTCGCAGCTTTTCAATTTGGCGGAAGACCCGAACGAATTACATGACCGCGCAGACGATCCAGAGTGCCGAGACATCTTGGCGGAATTGACAGAGAAGGTATTAGATGGCTGGGATCCTGAGCAGGTTGCAGCGCAGATGACAGCGAAGCGTGCAGATACACAACTCCTCGGTAGATGGGGACGGAATACACAACCGGCGGATCAGTACCGTTGGAATTTGTTACCAGAGATGGATTATTTGGATTAAGGAGGCACAACATGGCGAACAGTCCAATACTCAAAGGTGAGCGTTTTAGCGAAGAAAAAACGAAACAGATTGCCGAGCAATTTTTCCGTGATGGGTTCGTACATATCCCCGGCGTGCTGACCGATGGAGAGGTTACCGCGCTACGGGAGAAGTCGGACGAACTTTTTGCGGACCCGCAACTCATGGAGCGAACCAATCCAGACCTTGCGGATGTTAGATATATCCAGATGGGTGCGCATGCTGAATCCAAGGAATCGCTCCCTTTCGTTTTACGGAATACGATTGAATTGGATCCGATTTTCCGGGATATGCTGCTCCGTGAGCCGATTCTGAGTTTGGCAGAGGCGATTGTCGGTGAGAATTGCAAGTTTTGTGGTCAGAATGTACTGCGGAATCTTCCCGGACTCTCGATCGACACGTGGCATGTGGACGGTTCGGTGCATTTCCCTGTTACTGAGGAGATGCCGCGCCACGATCCGCGTCTGCGGATGCCTGTGATGTGGTTTACTGTCCAGATGGCGTTGGGCGATATTGAGACAATTGAGGAAGGACCGACGCAATACGTACCCGGCAGCCACTATTCCGGTAGACATCCGAACAATCAGGAGAACCCTGAATTTGAGGGAAATAAACCTGTCTCTATTTTCTGCAAGGCGGGCGATATCTACTTGCAGGATCCGCAGTGTTGGCATCGTGGCGCGCCGAATTTGTCTAACAAGACGCGCTATATTATACAATCGCAGTATGCGGCGTATTGGGCGTATTGGCGGTTTAGTCTTTGTAACGGTGTGCCTGTGCCTGAAGAGGTGCTGCAAGATGCGGATGATCGGTTGATGAGCCTCTTGGGACGTCCGCGTGTGAGTGACTTGAATTAGTCGTCTGAACCTATCTTATTCGGCCTCTTGTAAACTTTCTTGTGGCATCCCTGTTTAAATTGGCAAGTAAAGTGTTTAGAGAATTGGTCGACAAAGAGGAGGTACGGATAGATGGGACGACGGATAAAAAACACGTTTCGATGGAGATTACTTGTCATTTGGATTGCCGCAACGGTGTTGTTCGTCGGTTTCGGGACACAACTCAGCGCGGATGAGCACCTCGAACCTAACGCGAGCGACTGGGTGCAAACCAACGGTCCTTATGGTGGCGAGATTCTCACCTTCTATGCAGCCCCTAAAGGTGTGCTATTTGCTGGAACAGAGGGGGCAGGTATCTTCCGTTCAACGGATCGTGGCAACTCTTGGACACCCGTCAATACTGGATTACACTACGAACCGGGAGAGGGTTTTACGGGTGTTCCGGCATTGGTGCAAAAGGGAGAGGTGCTTTACGCTGGTACGCGGCGGACTTTGTACGCATCAACGGATGGTGGCAACACATGGCATCGCGTTTCAAACTTCCAAGCGCATGAATCCATCAGTGGTATTGTGGTTATTGGTGACCGTATATACGTTGGCACCTTAAATACGGGGGTCTGGTATTCAGATGATGACGGTGACTCGTGGCTGCAGGTGAATAATGGATTCGGGCCTATGTCGATTCGTGAACTTTCGAGTATCGGGACAACCCTTGTCGCCGGAACCAAGGGCGGGGTTTTCCGTAAGCGGGTGGATGCGGCCGAATTGACAGCGATCAACGATGATTTTATTGGACATCAGGTTGACTCGTTCGCGGCTATGGAGGGTCTGCTCTATGTAGGTGGATATATCGGGAACAAGGCGGAACTTTTTAAATCCAATGACGAAGGAGACTCGTGGGTCCCTATCACCCCGAAAGAGATGAGGCATACCGTCGAGGCGTTGGCTGTTTTTGGCGCGACGCTCTACGCTGGGACGTATGGCAGTGGCGTTTTCCGTTCCGACGATAACGGCGATACTTGGACAGCCGTCAATGACGGTTTGACTGATCGGACGGTCTCTACGTTGTTGGTGGTCAATGAAGACACTGTCTTCGCAGGGACTTTAGAGGGTGGTATCTTTCGGACAATGGACGGTGGTGATTCTTGGGTCGAAACCAACACTGGATTGACGAATACAACGGTCGGCGGGTTGGCGGTTATTGGAAAGACGATTTACGCCGGAATGAGTGAGAGATTTGTCTATTCAGTTAACGGTGGCGAATCGTGGCAACCCGCGAAATTTTCATCAAGGCCGAATGAATATCTATTTTCCACGCTATCCGTTTCGGGCGGAGAACTTTACACAGGTGCTATTAGGTTTGCTCCGCGTGCCGAAGGCGGTGTGGTAGGCGGTGTTTTCCGATTGGATAACGAGAGCAACGCGTTGGTTCAAGTTATCGTTAATAGAGACTTGACCGGAATCCAATGTTTGGAGATTGTCGGAACGACTTTTTATCTCGGCACCCAACGTGACGGGATCTATAAGTGGGAGAAAGACTCAGATCCATGGACGACGGATCTTGGATTGAAAGGACACTACATCACGGCGTTATCCGTAAACGGAGAGAATGTCTATGCCGGTACTGATCGTGGCGAAATTTATCGTTCGGAAAATGCGGAAAAATCGTGGCAACTTGTCAATTCAACAGATATGGCAGGTAGCAGTATATCCGGGCTGAAGTGGGTTGGATCAACGCTCTATGCATCCTCTTGGCGTGAGGGAGTCCTCCGCTCCGTTAATGGTGGCGATTCTTGGACACCTATAAACGATGGTTTGGAGGATAGGGCAGTTGTGACAATGGTGACAGTTGGCACCGAACTTTACGTAGGCACTTATGGTAAAGGCGTTTTCCGATGGATGGCAGATAAAAGATGGTGGGAGCCGGTCGGTTCCCTGCATCTGCACCAAATTCTGTCGTTAGCGGGACTTGACGGTTTTCTTTACGCGGGTACAGGCGCAGGCGGTGTGTATAAGATTCAGATTGAGAAGTAGGCAGGACCATTAGCGGGAACGGAGAACCCAGGGACTGTGCCTACTAC
>VYCT01000123.1:0-5508 GCA_009843785.1 Candidatus Poribacteria bacterium
CCAAATACAATGAAAAAAGTTACCAAAAATCTATCAATGGAATGGTGGTCGAGAGGTTCTGCATTAACCATTCCGGCAGAAAAGCTAAATAGAACCGATAACACAAGCGTCAGCCTGAAGACCCCTTTTTCATAGTTGATGAACTTAATGTGTTCTGGCGTTTCCTCGTCAGATTTAGCATCCACACCCCTAAACCCTCTGACGAAAGAGCCGAAGAAGGGCGAGCGCAGCGGAGCCATCACTACAACGAGGACACAAAACACAAGGATCACAATTACAAGTACGCCACCTAAAAGTGAAAGAGCCATAACAAACGCCTTCTCACAAATGAACTTTTCGCTAAATCAGTTACTCGTTCCTAATTTTCTGAATCCTTCAATCACAAGTTAACTCCGAGATTTATCCTCAGTTATTTACAAAGTCCACAAACCAAACTACCTTTACTCTAAATCCCAATGTGTTCGGGGCGTTCAACAGTGGGTAAGGACACATAACAATAGGGTGCCTCAAGGTGTCGCTGCATATTCAACAATCGCTTTTGGATTTCTCCGTGGTGTGCTCTCCAGTGGTTGATCATCGGTTGATCAGATGTTGCTACTACGTGCACGCCTAAAATGTCGCCGTTGAGTTGTGTTCCAAACGTTGCTATTGCAAGTACTTCCGCGTCTTCCTTTGTGAAACCATATTCCCGTAAACGTCTCGTCCACCGTTTGAAGTACTGTGCGGGGTATAAAATTTGTGTCGCTTCCAAGAAACGCTGAATAATCACAACATAACGCGGTAAGTGTTCCAGACGCTTTAATAAGTTGTGCGTCTGTGGGAGTATAAACAACGTAAACCCATCAGAACGGGCACGCTGGTAGAAGTAAAGAGCAAACAACTCAGCTGATGTTACTGTGCGTCCTTCGACAAGTTTTAGCATCCGTTCCATGATGTGGCGTGCTGTAACTTTATCGAGCAGGCAGCGCATTTGGATGCACCTCTACTTCTTCTATGTCTTCAAGTGCAACTTCACTCCATTCATCCCAAAGTTTTGCACGTTCCGTCTCAGATAACTCGAGATATTGCCCAAGAGTGAACCCATCTAAGAAAGGTTCATCCGAGGATAACGGCTCTCCTCCGAGTTCTGCCAAAAGATCCTCTTTGAGTTGCTCAACAGTTTGATTCGCCTCGTCAATCAACTTTTTTTGTTTGACTGCATCAATGGCCAATTCTGGCACCATCGCCAGCAGCTGCTGTCGGTCTTCTGGATGCATTCGTTTAATCAAGGCAGCAACCTGCTCAAGACTGACCGGTAGAGTGAATATGTTTGTTTGCATGATTTTTCCTATTTTAATATTTCCTGCTTTTTGGATTAGGACTCTGGAGCCTGGGGCTTTGACTGTACAGAAACCGCGTATGTAAAGCGCGGTTGAAAACCGCGCCTATTAGTTAGGCTAATACCGAGTGATCGTCTCATGCAAGTTCAGTATCACCCGTCCGACAGAAGTCCAAGCAGCAAGTTCGGCGGGTTCAACATCCTCTATTGTAGGTGTCTCGCCCGCTGCGACCAATGCGCTCGCAGCATCAAGATTGGTCGTGTACGCGGCTCGGTGCTTTTCATAGAGATTTGTCATGATCTCCAGTTCCTTCGGCTGCGGTATCCGAGACAGTACCCGCTGGTACGCCCAGTTGATGCGATCCTCAACGGATTCGCCACCCTCACGGACAATGCGTGTTGCAAAGACACGCGCGGCCTCAACGTAAGTTGGATCGTTGAGTAGGGTCAATGCCTGCATCGGTGTATTTGAGGTTGCGCGCTCGGCGGTGCATTCCTGACGACTCGGTGCGTCAAACGCCATCATACTTGGATGCAAGAAAGTGCGCTGCCAATGCGTATAGAGTCCACGGCGATACTGGCTTTCTCCCTTGTCGTGTACGTAGGTCCGCTTTGGAAAGTTCAAGTTCGAGTAGTACCCTATTGGTTGGTAAGGTCGGACACTCGGGCCGCCAATTTTGGGGACAAGCAGTCCACTCAATAGGAGTGCGTTATCGCGGATAGTCTCTGCATCGAGTCGCCAACTGGATTGACGTGCGACTAAGCGATTGTAAGCGTCTTTTTCGCGTAACACCTCCGTCGCTTTCGAGGCCTGACGGTAAGTGTTTGAGGTGATAATAAGTTTCACGAGATGTTTGACGTTCCACCCGCTTTCCATAAATTCGACGGCGAGCCAGTCGAGCAGTTCAGGATGTACTGGCGGTTCACCTTGTGCGCCGAGGTCATCCAAGACACGAGATAGCCCCGTTCCAAAGTAAAGTGCCCATAAACGATTCACAAAGGCACGCGCCGTCAACGGATTATCCTTTGAGACGACCCACCGTGCGAGCTCCAATCGGGTCGGACGCCGGTTTTTGATACCGAGATCACCCAGGAAGCTCGGAATCATCGGTTCAACGATCTCACCAGAATCGTCTAACCAGTTGCCTCGCGGTAGCACGCGCGTCGTACGCGGTAACGTGGATTCAGTGGTAAGTGAGTAGGGAATCTGCTTCTCGATTTCGGCTTTCTGCTTACGCAAATCCGCCATCTGGTTTCGGATACCGTCAAGTGCAGGCGTAATCCGGCGATACGCTGCTGCGATCTGTTCGCGTTGACTTGTCGTTCTAATAGCGGCATCCACCTGAATTGCTGCGATGACTTGTTCGGTATGGGTGTGTTTTACGGCTGAACCGCGAGTGGTTGCGATCCCAGCCAAATCCCAATAAGCAGTGCCACCAAACTGTGCGAAAGCCATGCCGTTGAGGACACTTCCCGGTTTGAATCCAACATCCTCTGGATCGACTTCAAGTCGAACCCACTCGCCAGCTGCGGGTAGCGGTCCCATCGGTTTGTGAGCGGGCGTGTCATTGCCAATTCCGCCGAAGTCAATTTTGTCTTCACCCCAAAAGGCACGGTGATCCCAATTGCCGTCATTCCACTGGAGCATGACAGTTTTCGGAGAATTTTCAGGATCGATCCAGATATAAGCAAACAGTCGATCGCCCTCGGCGAGGGTGAACTTCCGATTGGCACCTTGGAAGGCGTGCTGGATGGTTTTTTCATCTGTTGTTGTCTGGCGACGTGATAACAATTTACTGAAAACAGGTGCTTCGTTTTTGCCGACAAACGTCCACGTCCCTTGATTCCTACCACCATTTGCTTGTGCATCGTCTACCCAAGCGAAATCAGTCGGTTCTGTGGATTTGAGCAGCGAAAGAATCTCGTGTTCCCATTTCGTCTGCTCTGCTTCCAATCCCGGCGAAGATGCTTTGAATATCTGCTCTAACTTCGCTAATTCGCCGTCGATTTCATGTAGGTCTGACGCCTGTGCGGGTGTAGGTAGCATAACGACGGGTTCCCATTTACTGCCGCCGCCGTATACGCCAGGTCCCTTGACATCCGCGAAGAACGCGGCGAAACTGTAAAAATCTTTTGCTGTGAAGGGATCAAACTTATGGTCATGACACTGTGCACAACCGAGGGTCGCGCCTAACCAGACGGATGCGGTTGTCCGGACTCGGTCTGCTGCATAGATTGCGAGATACTCCTTGGCTTGTGCGCCGCCCTCTGAGGTTGTCTGATTCAGACGGTTATACCCGGAAGCCACCTTCTGTGCAGGCGTAGCGTTTGGTAGCAGATCACCAGCGAGGTTTTCGATTGTGAACTGATCAAACGGCATATTGTCATTAAAGGCTTTGATGACATAGTCGCGATAGGGCCAGACACTCACGTTTTCGTCAGCATGGTAACCGCTCGTATCCGCGTAGCGCACGAGATCGAGCCAGTACATTGCCAACTGCTCACCGTACTGGGGTTTAGACAGCAGTCTATTGACGAGTGATTCATAAGCATCCGGACTTTCATCCCTTACGAACTGCTCCACTTCAGCAGGTGTGGGCAGCAGCCCGGTCAGGTCAAAGTTCAAACGACGGATAAGTGTTCGTTTGTCGGCTTCCGTTGAGGGTGTAAGTCCCTCTGTCTCTAACCTACCGAGTATAAAAGCGTCAATCGGGTTGCGGCCCCATGCTGTATTTTCGACAGTCGGGGGTTCAACGCGCTTCGGCAGATTGTAAACCCAGTGTTCTTCCCATTCGGCACCTTCAGCGATCCACTGGATGAGCGTGTCAATCTGTTTCTGCGTTGGCTGCCGATTGGAAATTTGCGGCGGCATCCGCTGGTCAATATTCTCGTGTGTTATCCGGAGGACGAGTTCACTATTTTCGGGTTCACCCGGAACAATGATCGGGTACCTGCTCGGTGCAGAGAAGGCACCTTCTTTGGTATCAAGCCGTAGGTTGGCTTGTCGGACTGCCGGATCGGGCCCGTGGCAGGCGTAGCATTTATCCGACAAGATGGGTCGGATATCGCGGTCAAATTGAAGTTTCTCAGCATCAGCGGGTTGCGCTGCAATCGCTATCCCTAACAGAACTACTATAAGCCCGATGCAACCGATGCGATCCGATATTGAAGCGTTTGCACGTAATAACTGTGTCAGTGACATTGTAGAATGTTTCCTCCATTTTTTCTGCAAAGGCAATACCACATTACTTACCTGTTGTCTGCTTCCTATTCCTATATCAATGTAAGTCCAGCATCTTCAAAGAAGATTTAGTGTACTATATCATTTAAAGTGAAATATGTGCAAGGAAAATTGAGGCGTAGTTTTCAGCTAAAGGGTCTGAAGTGCGAGAGGACATAGTATACGTCCCTTGGAAAGGATAGGGAGGCATGCTTTTGAAGCGCGCCTCCCTATTTTTTCGATATTGTGCCGTATTTATCAACAGCGCATGCTACTTCAAGATGAGCATCCGCCGGGTTGCGGAGAAATCGCCAGCGGTGAGCGTGTAAAAGTAAAGACCACTGGCAACCGGTTCACCTAACTGATTGCGGCCATCCCAGTACGCGGCACGACTGCGGGACATGTATTGACCTGCGCGTTGATACCCAAGAGAGAGTTCACGGACAAGAACGCCACTTTGACTGTAGATGGCGATCTGGACATCCGCAGGTTTTTGCAACTGATAGGGTATCCACGTCTCTGGGTTGAACGGATTTGGATAGTTCGGGTGTAGCACCGTCGCGTTGGGAGCCATGGCAGCCGCTGCGGGCGCGGAAGCCGTACTCACAGGTGCAACGCTCAAAGCGAGACTGACGGGTGTCCCTAAACCTCTGGCAACATCTTGGCGGTTACTGCCATCGAGATTAGCACGCCGGATGCTACCGCGCTCCGTCCAATAGATCTTTCGTCCGGCTACATCGACAGCGATCCCTCGCGGCGCATTCAAGTCGACGATAAAATTAGGTTGGAAACCCGAACCGTTGAGGTTCATCCGCTGTACTTTGCCCCAAGAGTTGGTCAGATACAGCCGCTCATTTGACGGGTCAACCGCAAGCCCTTGGGGGGCACTTTTTAGCTCGCGAACCAACTGGACGTTGGTGCCGTTGAGGTTCGCACGGCGGATGCGACCGCTGTGATCGCCCGTCTGCTC
>VYCT01000123.1:5608-8079 GCA_009843785.1 Candidatus Poribacteria bacterium
GCCACGCTGGTTGCGTTCTGGACATTTGGCACAAGGCGATCCACGCTGGCACCTGTTAAACTTTGGAGTGTGCCGACATCGGCATCCACCCAATACAACGGTGGACGCTGGGATTCAGCGATTAACACCGCCACGACAGTGATTTTGATAACCAAACACGTATCACTGCTGATATCATCGCCTACGCAGACTCCGTAATAGTAGGTACCCGCTGCAGTCGGGGCAGTCAGAGTGCGGCTCACTTGGGTTGTCCGCCCTGCGGTGATCGCACTCACAGTCTCTGTGCCGAGCGTGGTATCTCTTGAGGTAATACTATCATCAGCAGAGAGATAATACTGCGCCGTTGTCCTGGTAGATGTCGCATCGCCGTCGTTTTTGATGGTGGCAGTGAGCGTGAAACGTTCACGGGGTGCTAAGGCAAACTTGCTCGGCTGCAGGGATTCAATAACCAGTGGTGCCTCTACAAAGATCACGATGTAACCCGACCAGTTATTACTGGTCACTGTCTCATTCGCAACTTCATCTACATGCGCGCGGTAATAATAGGTGCCGGGTTCAGACGGTGCAACCAGTCTGACGCTCTCATTACTGCTAATATTGCTGGCGAGTGCACTCACCGAAACCCTACCGACCTCGTCCTCGCTTCTAAATCTGCGATCGATGGATTCATAAAACCGTAAGGTGGTCGCAGCAGATTGCCCTACCCCTTCGTTTGTGACAGTGGCATCCAGCGTGAACCGTTCACCGGGAGCTAAGGCGGATGTCCCTCTGAGCTCAAAAAGTTCAGCAACTAAATCCGGGGGGGCACTTACAGTGATTTTCACGTAAGTGGAAGAGGTATTAATATAGGCGTTACCTTCGCCCAGCTGCCGGTCTACGGATACATAGTAATAGTAGTCACCAGGGGCAGTCGGAGCCGTCAGCGTGATACTCTGAGAACTTGTGTAATTAGTAGAGCCACTGAGATTGCCACTGAGGGCCTCAATGGGGTCTGTTCCGACTTCCGTATCATCACTACTGCTGAGGGTGGTATCCGTGGACCGATAATACCGCAACGTGGTAGGCACAGAGATCCCGCTACCCTGATTTGTGACGGTGGTAGAGAGCGTGAAGCTTTCGCCGGGGGTTAAGGTTGACTTGTCAACAGTCGGCGTAGCAACGCTTAAGTCAAATGGGCTCGTTACGGTAACGTAAACCCAGTTAGAGTAGTCATCCTGGGAGACCACCCGGACACGATAATCGTAGGAGTGCGATGCCAGATACGTAAGAGACACATAAGGTGGTTGGTCCCTGAACGTCAATTGACGGTTTTGGCCAGGTTGGATAATGCTTCCAATCTGGTTGGAGGTGATCGGGGTTCCAGGATCATTTGATCTTAACCTGTCGTAGCGATACAACTCCAATGTTGTATTAGCAGGAGATGCTGCATCACCCCTGTTTGTGACGGTGGCAGTGAAAGTGACAGAAGTGCCGGGAGCTATGGTGGTGAAGGTAGCGGCGGTAGTAGTAGGATTAGGAAACACAACCAGAGAGACTCTTAAGTCAGGTCGGGCATCACTCACAGTGACTCGACGAGCGGAGAGGGTGGTGTTATTATCAGTAAGAGACTCACCCTGAACCTCAACTACGGATGCGTAGTAATAGCGGGAAAGAGATGTAGAACCAGAAGGAACATCTGGCGCGATCAGAGGAACTTCCACAGTTACCTGATGATTGGGGCCAGGAGAAGCGGAGAGGGCTCCAACGGGGACCGCTACGACGAATTTATTGTCGTTTGGTGTGGTGACCAAAGCATCACCGGAGCTATAACATCTCAACTCAGTAGCGGTGGATGCTGCATCTCCCACATTAGTGACGACGAATGAGAGCGTGAAAAGCTCACCAGAGGTAGTAGACGTCGGGTTACCAGTCCCCGAAAATGCAACGGTTAAGTCAGGTGCAGCTTGTCCATAGCTAATGCCTTGCACGCCATATATCAGCAAAACCATCATTAGCGTGGTGACGATGATTTTTCGATTCCCAATTATACTCAACATGAAAAACTCCTTCTATTCGTTTTTCGATTTCAAAACGAAACCAAAATTGTGTAGTGTTCGAGCTATTTAGTTTTCAGTTTTCTTACGCATTTTGCCTATCAAATCGCGAGTACCGGGAAATCCGCAGAAATACCCAAGCAAAACACTCGCACCTACAGGGATATGCTGGAATTCGGAGATCTCTCCTACAAAAGCACTAAATGCCGTTGTGTAGGATTTAGGCAAATCTCACAAATCTGGTAAAATGTATTAGAACCTAACGCAAGTTGCCACGGGTTTGTTCTCACTGCGAAGCAATAGCACCCCTACGGGGTGAGGAAAGTGTGCGAAAATCTCCTTGAACCTTCAAAACTTATTCGTAGCAACTTGGGTTATTCATGCAGATATTATATAAGAAAATACAAGGGTTAGTCATTAAAAAACTACACATATTAA
>VYCT01000150.1:0-3589 GCA_009843785.1 Candidatus Poribacteria bacterium
CTACATAACTACACATTTCTTGAAAACCGGTAATGCTATATCATCATTTAGAAATGGTATTAGTTGTTTTTGTGATGCATTAATGTGGATATAGCTTTCCTCAGTTCTGCTTTGTCTTTTAAGATGGCGGATAACCTTTCAGACAGTTCGCCTAAAACGAGTCTAATGGTGTTAGCACGTTCTAGACATTCCTCATCGGATAATTCGTGTACACCGCGACTAAGCGCATGATGCAACAAAAGTATTGGGTTGTAACCATCAATCAGTAGACTTTCCGGCATGACATCCTTTGCCATCTTAAGGGCTTTGCTGAATTGAGTTTCCTTAATCGCTTCACGTAATGTATCGATTTTGTCTTGTGGCACCCCGATTTTCTCAAATACTTTGACAATTTCCGCTAAAATCCTATTCTTTTGGTTCTCCACCACCCGTCGATAATAAGTAAAAGCACCTATACCAAGACCCTGATTCTCGCAATTACGTCCCTATAAAAAAATATCCCTATCTGGACCAATTAGTTTGATAAGTCTCGAAGGAATAGGCTGTCCGTACGGTGGCAGTTCACCAAGTTTGCGACACATTTCGTAGGATTGTTCACCTATCAAAAGTATCACCGCCAAAGAATACACTTTTTGAGTTTTTTGGCAATTAGAGCATTGATAGATAACATACAAATAATTCTGAGTATCTGTTCTTAAATGTGGTCCGGGGTACTCGTATACCTCAGCGCAACGAAAAAACCGAAAGCCATTGCACAAATCATTTGAACAGTAAAGTTCCAACTTACATTTGTTGATTTCCTTACTAACACTAGCGTATGCGCCTACGTGTTGCGATACAGATAAATCCGAGATATACCTCCACTGATTCGGCGGCGTGCTCTGCAGAAACTCAGAAAGAGTCAGGTAGGAAACTTCTGTCTGCACTTCTGTTTGCTTATTACGATCCATCATAGAGAGCTCCGTTTTTTAGATACTTTGCGAGAATAGCATTTTTACGTTCAGTGGCTTTATCAATCACAGCTTGTGCTTCGGTAATTTCTGCTTCTAATTGCTTAACTTCCGCCACCAACTGCTGTTGAATATTAGGAGAAGGAACAGGGATTCTATTTATTTTCTCCCAAGATGTTCTCGGTAATTGTTGACCGCTGACTGTCGTTAACACCTCAGAATTAAATGCTTCAGATAAAAAATAATGTTTGTAAAAAGTGGCCAAGTTTGGGTCATTAGGTCTAAGCACTAATATGTCAGTCGAACAGATTCCGTCTATATTGGCCAAAACTACTTTGTTCAAATTCGGTCTGAGTTTACCATATAAGATATCACCTCTACGAAACACATTTTTATTACTTTTTATCGTAGAAAAATCAGACTGGGTGTTTCCTAACAATATACCCGTTTGACTTTCAATATTTTCTAGACCAATATAGTGAACGGAACCATTTTTCTCTTTTGGGTCAACGACATCGGATATTCTGTCAACCACTCGGTTTAAGGTTGACGTTTTTTCTACAGAACTAACTAACGCCTCAATTTGCTGTTTGGCAGCGGTGATGGTTTGGTGGGCTTGATCGGTTCCCTGGTCCACTGCTTCACATTCATCAACAATTTTCTGTTGAATTTGGGGAGGTGGAAGCGGGATTTTTATCTCTTTAAGATTGGTTGAATTGATTCCGCCTTGGGCAGAGCCTGTAATGTTGTGTTTTAGCAAATTTTGACCGTTTTCAGAAAAAAGAAAATTAAAAATATAGTGCTGTTTTAATGGAGACACACACCTCAAAAGAAAAACATGCTCGTTTATCATTGCTCTTTCATTGTTTAGTTCTGCTCTTAACAGGGCAATTTTTCCGGTTAATGCACCATCTTTGCAAAGCAAAATATCATTTTCTTTTACTATACCTCTTGTGCTGCCGTGATAAAATTCCAATGGAACATATTTAGGTGTACTTAAGTCAACCCTGCCAGTCGTTGGATGTATATGTTCACCTCCCAGACTCCAAGCACCGCTTGATATATTTTCAACACCGCCCTTAGGTCTATTCCCGCTTTCAATCGTTTCTATTTCATCTCCTAATTTCACCAATGGGTATTGTGTTTCTATATCTTGCGGCGGGTTCACTCTAATAACTTTATCGAAGTCTACGCGGCTGAAATTCAACATATCGGTGAGTTTGATATAGGAACAGTGTTCAGGTAGTGGATCGGTGATTTCACCGATAAAATTGCGTTTGATCGCCGTGTTTATTTTCGTCTCGTTGTCTAAATCTTGTGGATCAAACAAGGGGGTGATAATGTCATTGACCGTTTCGCCGCCTTCGTATTTAATGCCCTCGCGCCCTTTAGCACTGCTCCACTCATAGCCTAAAAATCTTTTTCGTTCTTTGCTGGTACTCGGTGCATTAACAATAAGTACTTTACTCTCTTGCTCGTGTGCAAGAATAAAGTAATAGAGCTTTTCTTTTTCTATCTTGTGTAGATAAACGATAAAACGTTGATCCAATTCCGCTGATTGTTCTGTTTTCTTCTTCTTCTTGAATACATTGGATTTTTTCAGGTTTTTAATTTCCGTGCTTTGATCGAAGTCTTGTCTGTAGTCTTTGAAAATATCGTATTCCAATAGGTTGGAAAGTGGATCAAGGCTGATTTGATCAAAAAGTTTGATGTACTCTTCATAAGAGACATCAATATGACTGCAATAGGCTTCTATGAAATGATAGTCTTGATACACCTCACCGCCATCATCATCTTCAAAAAAGTTTTCTACTCGATTGCGGTAATGCTCGGCAGCTTCAGGCTTTTTCTCTTTTTCTTTTCTTCTCAAAAACAGCACCACTGTATTGGTCCCTGTCTTACCAAAGGTCCCGCTCCCCAATTCTGCGATACTCACTATATTAAAAAATTGTAGCAGAATCTCACGTGTCCGGTTGTGAACAGCCTCCGTGTTGGACAAAATGCTGGACGGAACAATCACGCCAACTACCCCACCGCGTGTCATTAAGTGGTGAATGCGTTCTAAAAAGAAGCACTCAATGTTATTGGTATTACTGTTTTCACCTGTGACTTGGATAAGTTCATACTTTTCTTTATCCGTATCGCTCAAGGGTTGTAAAAATCTTTCAACTGCAAAGGGCGGATTTGCTACCAAGACATCGTAACCCTCCTGTTGAATTTCAGGGTGGAAAGCAAGCGCGTCGGCATCTAATATCTTAATCTGCTCTTGACCGTGCATATAGGCAGCAACCTTCGCAACTTTTGCTAAGCGATCTTCTTTTTCGATGCCGCTGATTTGGCTATAGTAGTCGTTTAGATCTCTTTCTCGTTTTTCAACCAACGGTTTTATCTGATAGGCGTATTCATTCAAAAAATGCCCTGAGCCGCAGGCATAATCAATGGCTTTAAGTGGTTCGGGGTTATCTGCAATTTTTTGAGCGAGTGGCAACGAGGCAACAATAAATTTGCAAATGGGAAGCGGTGTAAAGAATTGCCCTTCGGACTGTTTGATGCCGTTGTCGAGAAAAAACTCAAACATGTCCCCCAAAAACTGGTTTTGTTCATCTGTTTTGAGTCGTAATCCTTGCCACATTTGGACT
>VYCT01000150.1:3599-18154 GCA_009843785.1 Candidatus Poribacteria bacterium
GGACTACCTCTGATAAAACCGCGGTGTTTCTGTTGAACAATTCTTCGTTATGGGTGTCCAGAAAGGAGAACGCAGAGTTGGAAAAAAACTTCAGTTCTCTAAAATATTCCTGAATCTGTTTTTTGGTGGCGTTACGGTCATTTTTGACTGGCCAAAACGCCGCGTCAATCTGGTCGCTACTGATGTAGCTGATTTCTTCGTTCAGAAACTTACGCATGCCTCTTTGATAAAGATTTTGCAGTCTATCAACGAAATCGAAGTAATCGTCGGAAGCGGGACCGTTCCAATAAAATTGCAGATTGTCTCTGTTTTCTTCCTCGTCAACCAGTTTACACAAAAATAGATTGACCAATACCTCAAAGGCAGTTTCACGTCTTGCGATATTGTGTGTTCTTAAAATTCTTCGAAATCGATTGTATTTGCCCTTTTTATCGTCAGCATCAATAGGTTTGGTGTCCTCAGCGAGAGTATAGTTACTTTTACCGATTTGATAGGCTTGAATATTGTCTTCAAAAACACCGACTTCTGTATGTTCCAATTTGTAAGTATCACGCCAAACGGCGAAGCGGTGTTCGGCGTTGTTCGCCTTTTCAAAGGACCGCAGCGATGCATCTTGTGCTAAAATTTGCGGATTGTCAAGATGCGGAATCAGTTTGTATTCGTAATCTAATTGATCTTCCAAGAAGTCAGAAGCGTAAAGACAGAGGTATTGGGTTTGGGCTTCTTGGTGGGCATAACTAAATAACTGCCCTCCATCTTGACGAGTGTCATCCCACGCCTTTTCAAATTCATCGCCTGCTGTTTTGCACTCAATAATCAGCAACGGATTATTTTCGTGATCCCTAACCAATATATCGGCCCGTCCGCCACTTGCACCGTGACCAACTCTCCATTTGGGTTCAAGTTCTAAGTGTTCGGGCTTATACCCTTTTTCCAATAACCGATGCACACATTCAAACACAACAAAATTTTCGTTCTGTGAGAAATTGCATGTTTGCCGTTCTTTGACCTTTAGCCCTTTATCTTCGGGGTAAAATATTTCTTTTTTGTCAAAGTCAATCTTTAGGTCGGCTTCACCAATTGACTTTTGAAAGATATTATCTTCCTCCGTAAAACCTAAGGTTTTGAGTAAATTTTTAAAGTTGGTTTTCGTTATCATAGTGATGTTGTTGTCAGTTAGAGATATTTATGGAATTAGGTTTTAGGTCTTTTTTGTCGTTCCGGTGCGGTTAGGAAACTGAACCATAGGTGCCAAATTAGCGATTTTTTCATAGCATTTTAGCATAAATGATATAAACATGCCACCCTTACAGGGCTTGGGCTTTTTTGGACACACGCCGCTATAAACATAACGTTCCTACGGGACTAAAGAGGGTTTTGAAGTCTTCAAGGTTTCCACGGAGTATCCGGTTCGGTTAGGAAACCGAACCTACCGGACCTGGGGCCGAGGTGTTACTTTCTCTAAAATTGACACTTATGGTTCGGTTAGGAAACCGAACCTACCGGACCTGGGGTAAAACCTGACGAAAAAATGAAAACTAAATACCTCTGACAAGGTTACTCAAAAGGTTGCAATATGCCGTCTTTGACGATCAGTACCTTGGAGGTATAGATTTGGGCGAGTATACCGCAAAACCGCATCTATCGGTCTGGAGGTACGTGATAGGATAAAACCATTATACGAATTTCCGATGTGTGAAAAAACCGACGAGTAGCCCAATTAGCATCTCAGCCGCAACAACCGAAATAATTTGATAAATCGTAAGGAAATGCATACCGCCTAATTGAGATCTGAACGTATACAGCATCCCATAGAAGCAACCAAGCCCACACAAAGCACCAAGCCCACCGAGGGAAAGTCCATGAACAATAAAAGGCGCGAGAAGATAGCGTCGGAACATACCCAGAAGTTTCATGAGGTGAACCTCATCGGCGCGGGCAATCGCTGTTTTCCTGATAATTGAACCGATAATGAACCAGATAGCAATGACAGTCACACCGATGCCAAGAAGCATTGTGCGTTCCGAGTCGCGCAATTGATCTTTCACTTGCCCTTGCCCGGTCAACAAGATGTCTTCAATTTCGTCGTGTGCCTTAATTTCCAACACAATGTGTTCCAACGTTTTACGGGTTATTAATTCTTCGTCTACATAAACATTCAGGGATGCTGGAAATGGGTTTACCCCGCGAGTTTCTGAAAATGCCTCCTTAATCAGAACACCCAAGTCTTGGAACTCGGTTTCTCTGCTGGCAAGTTTCTCAGCCTTTGAAGCATAATTGACAGCCAGAATCTGGCCATTCTTCTCTAATCGGCTAACCAATGTACGCCCCATTGACTCATCCACAGTATCTTTTAAAAACGCAACGAGCGTAGGTGCCTCCATTTTAAATTCAGACTGTCGTAAAATCAAGGAGTGGTTTAGTAGCAAGGTCGTCAGTAAGGCTGTGATGAATCCGATGCCAACAATACCTATCAGACTCGAAGTACCAGCACGGGCAATATGAGATATGGCATTTTTAAGACGATAGCGCATTTTCAGTTTTCAGTTTTCAGTTTTCGGTTTTCAGTTTGGCTTTTGAGGCACAAACATGTGCTTTCAAACCTTTACTTTTTCAAGCATCAACGGTTAGAAAAAATATTGAACAATCAGAAACCTCTTGTAACTGATGACCGATAACCCATAACTGATGACTCCTCCTATCTCAATGGATACCACCATCTCGCAATTCAATAATCCGCTTATTACATTTCTCAGCGAGTTTGCGGTCCGAGGTCGCTATAAAGATAGTCATACCTTGAAAATTAAGGGCATCCAGAAGTGCCATGACCTCAAGCGAAAGCCGCAAATCTAAGCCCTCTGTAGGCGCATCCGCGAGCAACAATACAGGATTGTTGATAACGGCTCTGGCTATAGCCAAGCGGCGCTGTTCATTGCTGGATATTTCAGTGGGTAGCGCATGGCGATGATGAGTCAACCCCATTTGATGCAAAAGTTTGTTGACATTCTCTGTCGCTACCCGTGGTGCCATGCCGACTAACCGCTGTGGCAGAGCAAGATTCTCCTGAATCGTCTTATCCGCCAAGAATTTGAAATCTTGAAAGACAAGTCCTATTTTCTGTCGAAAGTAAGGCAAACTCACTTTGTCCAATGTAGCGAGTTTTTGCCCAATCACGCTCAAGTCCCCTCCCACAGGTATCAAATCGGCGTATAGCAACCGTAAAAGTGTTGTTTTCCCAGAACCACTGGGCCCCACGAGGAATACGAACTCGCCGCGTTCCACGCGAAAACTCACTTTTTCAAGGACGCTAAGCTCATCATAACTGAAGCTGACTTGGTGCAACTGTATCATTTTTTTTTAGAGTTATCGGTTTTCAGTTTTCAGTTTTCAGTCAAGACATTGTATCTGGAACGCTTCCCGCTACTGCCACAAAAAACCTCTTTTACCGATAACTGAAAGGTTTTTCGCAGAAAAACCGTACTGATAACCGATAACTATGACTCCGATAACTATCCCTTGGTATAGTCACAATCCGACCTGTAACAACTCAGCAAGGCGGTTACCGTCTCACTATCTTTTGCCTTTTTGGTTTTCTCAACGAGAAAGGGGGCATTGCATTCCGGACAAGTTTCAGGCACAGGTTTATCCCATGTAGAAAATTCACACTTCGGATAGTTACTGCATCCGTAAAAGACTTTCCCTCGTCGGCTGCGACGTTCACCGAGGTAGCCATCACACTCAGCTTCAGGACAGTCAATCCCCATTGGAATAGGCTTCGCATTTTTGCATTTCGGATATGCGCTACAAGACAAAAACTTACTCCCGGCACGGCTCACCCTGATAACCATCGGTTCGCCACACTTATCACACGCAGTGTCGGTCTCTTCTGGTTCCGGGGCAGGTGTATCATCAGTCGTTAAAGGTTTAATACTCTTACACTCTGGGTAATTAGCACATCCGAGAAATCGCCCATATCGTCCCCATTTGACGATCATGTTCCCGCCACATTTTTCACACTTCTCGTCGGACTCCTCTTCCATCGCTTTTCGTGCTTCATACATCTTATCCGGGGCTTCTGCGAGGGCAATTTGGAAGGGTGGATAAAACTGTCCTAAAGTTTTAACCCACGCAACTTTGCCATCAGCGATGGTATCCAGCTGTTCTTCCATCTTTGCTGTGAACTCAACATCAACGATGTTTGGAAATCCATGAATTAGGAGATGGTTGACGAGTCTACCGACATCTGTAGGTAAGAGCCGCCCGCGCTCCTTATTTACATACCCGCGGTCCTGAATTGTAGAAAGAATAGAGGCGTAGGTGCTGGGCCGTCCAATCTCTTGTGCCTCCAGCATTTTGACGAGTGTCGCTTCGTTGTAGCGTGGCGGCGGCTGCGTCCAATGCTGCTTCGGTTCTAATTTACGGAGATCAAGTCTATCTCCCTCTTTAAGGACAGGCAAACGGACGTTCTCTTCACTTGAATCGGTTTCATCAGCAGCGGTATCATCTTTACCCTCCATGTAGATACGCCTGAATCCATCAAACTTGATAACCGAACCCGTCGCTCTGAAAAGATAAGTCCCGGCTTTGACATCAATTGTCGTCGCGTCAAAGATCGCCGGATTCATTTGGCTCGCTATGAACCGCATCCAGATGAGTTCATAGAGACGATATTGATCACTGTTCAGATAAGGCTTTAATTCTGCGGGCAGGCGTAAGGGAAGGGTCGGACGGATCGCCTCATGGGCATCTTGGGCACCCTTTTTGCCGCGATAATTAACCGCCCGCCCCGGCAGATATTCCGTGCCATACGTCGTTTTGATGTAATCTCGTACCGCTTGGAGTGCCTCTTGAGCAATACGGGTTGAATCGGTACGCATGTAAGTGATCAGTCCGACTGAACCTTCCTTGCTGATCTCTAACCCTTCATAAAGTTGTTGGGCAACAAGCATCGTCTTTTTGGCAGTAAACCGGAGTTTGCGAGATGCCTCCTGTTGTAAGGTACTCGTGATAAACGGTGGGACGGGCCGCTGCTTTCGCTCCCGTTTTTGGACCTTCTCAACGATATAGTCGTGTGTCTTGGCATCCGCAGCGAGCTCTTTTGCCCGCGCTTCGTCTATGCGGAACCCGTAGTTATTAATCTCACCTTTTTTGCTACCAATCTTATGTAACTTCGCGGGAAAAGGGTGTTCAACCGCAATTGGTGTGAGCGTTGCCGTCAGGGTCCAATATTCTTCGGATTTAAACGCCTCAATCTCTGCTTCCCGTTCACAGATCAGACGGACAGCAACCGATTGAACCCTTCCAGCACTCAACCCCGGTTTGACGCTACGCCACAAAATAGGGCTAATCAAGTAACCGACAAGTCGATCCAAAACGCGTCGCGCCTGTTGGGCATCAACAAGTGCTATATTAATCTTGCCAGGTGTTTCGATAGCATCTAAAATAGCACTTTTGGTGACCTCGTTGTAGGTGATCCGATGAATAGGCTTCTTTGTCTTCTTGAGCTCCTCAGCGAGGTGCCAACAGATCGCTTCACCTTCCCGATCAGGGTCTGCAGCAAGATAGATGTTGTCAACTTTACCTGCTGCAGTTCGCAGAGATTTGACAACCTTACCTTTCCCACGAATCAAGACATATTTCGGCGCGAAGGCGTTTTCGATATCCACCCCGAGTTCTTTTTTCGGCAAATCTCGGATATGCCCGACAGAGGATTCGACAATGTAATCCTTACCTAAAATCTTTTTGATAGTTTTTGCTTTCGCCGGCGATTCAACAACGACGAGTGACTTTGGCATGTTTGATTCCTATTTTCCTATATTTGAATTGATAACTGCACCGATGAATTGGGCATCGGTTCTCGATTGAGTATCAGCAATTTCCACCAAGATAAAAAACGTGTAAGGGGCTACACTGACGCGAATCCTTCTAACAGTGCGCAATTATGACATAACTACACGTTTGTATTAACGACTAATGTTGATAACGGTTTCATACCTAACTTGCGTCTCTGTTTATTTTCAGTCGTCACAAATTTAATTTTCGGATACGCAAAAGATAGCGGCATTCATCAGGACGCGAAAGCAATTAGGTCGGTAAGCATCTGGCGCATATCCGCGCGGTGAACGATAGCGTCAATGAATCCATGTTCTAACAAGGACTCTGCCTTTTGAAAATTTTCAGGCAGTTCTTCGCGGAGGCTGGCAACGGCTAAAGGACCAGCGAAACCGATTCGCGCACCGGGTTCAGCGATAATGACATCTCCAAGCGATGTATAACTCGCAGTAGCACCGCCAAATGTTGGATCCGTGACAACAGAGATATAAAAAAGCCCCGCTTTCGCATATTCAGCACAAGCAGCAGCGGTTTTTGCCATCTGCATCAAGGCGAGTGTACCCTCCTGCATCCGCATACCACCACTCACAGAAACAATGACTAACGGCAATTTATTTTCCAGAGCCCGTTCGATACATCGGGTGACTTTTTCACCAATGACTGAACCGCACGTACCACCTATAAACCCCACATCACCAACCGCAACCGCAGTCGCGGAACCCCCAATTTCGGCGATACCGGAGAGCATCTCGGATCTAAGCCCGGTTTTTGCAACATCCCTTTCCAGCTTCTCCGGATACTCAGGGAACTCCAGTGAATCAATAGAGTAGAGATTCCCATCGTACTCCTGAAAACTATCCGCATCTACGATGAGATTGAGTCGCTCGTAAGCACTCATATAGTGGTGATAGTCGCAGTGGGTGCAAACATTCAGATGCTTAGCAAACGTCTCTGCTGGCATCTGCGTGTCGCAATTTCTACATGAGATCATTTCTGAATTTTCGGGCATCTTTTTCCTCAGAATTTAGCCTTTAATGATTTCCTCTCTACCGATCAATCATCCAAGCCGAGTTGATCACTCAACTCCATCAAACGCCTATTAATACCTGTCTTGTCAATTCGATTGCCATCCACAAATTCTTGGTATTCTGGCAACAAACCATCGGGAACCATTACGCGTGAGTTCGCTTCTCGCAATGCCAATAACCCCATGAAGATTTGCATCTCCCGTGAATAATCTGGGATGAAGTCGTTGAGGGCTTGACGGAGTTCGGCTTCTGTAAAGGTATCGCGCCCGCCACGCCTTGCGATGTTATTTGCACGTTGGACAATCAAAAATAGGTCTCGCCAAGTCAACCCATCCGTTTCCGAACCACCGACGAGTGCCTGGAAATTGATGTTACCGGAGGTCTGACCTCGACAAAATATTCTTAAAATTTCCACTCTACCGCCATTCGTAGGCGGCAGCATGATTAATTTAGTGTCAAAAACACCGTACCGTCGAAAGATCGGCGGCATGAGGTCTGGTCGTTGTGATGCGCCCACCCATATCACACTGCCGTGCAATGACGTATCATTCATAGCATTCACGAGAGCTTGAGGAAACCTCTTATCATTGTCTTCAGGATTCATTGAGGTGTGCGGGGATGCCTGCTCAATTTCATCCATAAAGACAACCGTCGGTGCAATGCCACGGATAAAACTGAGACCTGCATTTAAGTTCCGCTCATAAGTGTTCCCATTTTCATTGATGTTTATTGTCACTTCGCCTACCTGATTGGCGTAGCGGAGTTGGACGAGGGTCATATTCGCTTCACCGGCGAGTACCCTTGCAGCGTAAGCCTTGCTGGTGCCAGGGGGACCCAACAAAAGCATCCCGCGTGGCACACGTCGCAAATCCTGGTTTTTCATACCCTCTGCAATATCCCGAATCGTCCGCATCACATACCAACCATCACCAGACGGATTTGTGTTCGTTTCTCCAAGTTCAAGAACACCGTGGCTAAAGGCTTTAATGCTCTCGCGTCGGTATCTGATCAACGGTTCACCACCGGCTTTCTGCTCCGCGGCTTCCGCTTGTTGTACAACATCGTGAATACCAAATAAGTTCAATCCGATGGTTTCTCGTGCCAAGACTTCCCTCTCTTGATTATTGCCGAGGGTTTTACGCATTTGTGAAGAACCATCCGAAATGTCATGTAGATGTTCAATAAACTTCAGGCGTTCGCTATAGTCTGGAAACGGGATTTCTATCATAGGAATCTCTGGATTCACGGTGAAATTCGGATGTATGTCAAACGTATTATGCGTGACGAGCAGGACAACGTGCTTGTGCCTTCGGATATTAAGATCGGATGCCCAATTTTGGATCTGATTAAACAAGAGTTGTGTCTCATCTCTGGCGATATTGCTCAGTGAAGGGTCGTTCGGAACAAGCTGCTCCAATAAATTGATAACCAACCCGATTTTCGTTCTGCCTTGCCCCAAGAGATTATTTAACTTTTCGCGTAACTCTTTGGAGGGCGAAGGGTCTATTTTCAGGAACGGGTCTTTACCAACTTCGTCGAGTACCACACTCGAATTAATTCGGCGACGTTCACGCTGCTTCTCCGACGCTTCTTTCGGCATAAGTTGTAGCATTCTCTGCGTGTTTCGCCACCGTCCAACATTCGGAAGCCGAATGCCTTGTGACGTATTATAGCCGAGAACAAGATCACACCCTAATACATTGAGCTGCTCCATGAAATAATCTACAGCGGGCAGATACCCGTAAACATCATCGTATAGCAAGTCATTCACATTAAAATGGATCAGAAATTGGTGGGCGGAACCTGCAGCGTAGTGTTTTTCTACTTCGTCCCAAAACATTTTTCTCTCCGCTATGTAACACTCTTTTCAGCATAAACCAAGTTAGAAATATAAGACATTATAACAGATTTCGGCACTACTGTCAAAAAAATCGGTATAAATATTACGCTCCTTTGGTTTTACTGAATGGCTCCAAGACCTCAGATTTTTACCTTGACACCCTGATAGGATACTGCTAATATGCACAAGACTGACACCCATACGCTAACACTCTTAACCCCTTGTCAAACGCAATTCGTTAGGGCTATCTATACGAGACATAAAAGCAACGACACGAAAATATGAAAAAAGCACGGGGCGACCTGACACAAGGGAGTCTTCTGAGACACCTCCTACGGCTTGCCGGCCCCATAATACTCAGCTATATTCTCCAAGAGGCGTTTAACATCGTCGATATGATCTTTGTTGGAAGGCTTGGTGCCGGTGCGATAGCGGCTGTTGGCGTCAGTGGGAACTTAATCCGGTTAATCGGGGTCTTCTCGCTCGGCATTTCGACAGGAGCAGGGATTATGGTGGCGCAGTATTTAGGCGCGAGGAACCTCGCGCAAGCGGAACACATCGCCATGCAGTCAATCCTGTTAGCCATTTTTTTCTCTATCGGTGTCACGCTTGTCGGCTATCCGTTAGCAGAACAGGGATTGCTTGCTGTCCGAATGACAGATCCAGAGGTACTCAGGCTCGGCACCACTTACATGCATATCATTCTCGTTGGTATTAGTACAATGTTCGTGTCAATGACATTGGGTTCTATTTTCCGGGCCGGTGGTGATACAATTACCCCAATGATGGTTCTCATCTTCTCAACGTTGATTAACATCACACTCGACCCGTTGTTAATCTTCGGCTTATGGGGCTTCCCGAAATTAGGGGTAGCCGGCTCGGCGTACGCGACGCTTATCGGGCGCGGGGCGGGTGTCATTATTCTCCTTTATCTCTGTTGGAGTGGACGCGCGCCTATTTCATTGCGGCGCGTTCAGTATCAGGTGGACCTTGTAGAAATGCTTGACATTTTACGGCTCGGCGTTTATAGTTCTATGCAAGGGTTTTGGAGACACCTTTCGCGACTCGGTTTCCTATGGGTCATCGGACCTTATGGGAAAACCGTGGTTGCGGCATACACGATTTGTATGCGGCTCCGGATTCTGGTAATGAACCCCGGCTTCGGCATTGCGAACGCAGTCACCCCGTTAGTCGGACAAAATTTAGGCGCGAACCAGATAGAACGCGCTGAAAAATCGACACGTGTTGCCAACCTATTAGGAGCCGTAATTATGGCAGCGATCGGTGCCGTTTTTCTCGCTTTTCCGCAGATATTCATCCGGATTTTTACAACCGAGACAGCTGTAATTGAAACCGGTATCGTTTACCTACGGTTTCTGGCACCGACGTTCGGATTTATCGCATTTTCTCTCATCTTAGGTAGAGCCCTCAATGGGGCCGGCGATACTTTCTCACCGATGGTGATTACGCTTGCCGCACAGGTAGGTGTCGGTTTGGGACTTGTGATTCTACTCTCACACTTCATCGGACTGAACGGCGTTTGGTTAGGCATCGCGCTCTCAAATGTCGTCCAAGGAACCGCTATGTGGTGTTGGTACCGTACCGGAAGATGGAAAACCATAAAACTTGTTAAAAAGAAGCCGAGAGTCATATAGGGATAAAGACCCTATAACAAAATTTAGAAGGAGTTGACGATGGAAGCCTATAAAGGCTATGAAAATCCACAACTAATTATCTCCGCTGAGGCATTAAAAGAGACACTCAGCGATGAAACATTCTGTATCGTGGATACGCGACCGACTTATGAATATATTCGGGGACATATTCCCGGGGCACTGCATTTAGATCTATTCGGCTTGAGCCTCATTGATACCCGCAAAGAGACGTTCGATGCCTTCATGTGGATGATAGCCTACCTGTTTCAACAACGCGGGCTTGATCCGACAAAGCCGATTGTATGGTACGAAGACATCTCTGGAACCAGGGCATCGCGTGGACTTTGGTTCTGTGAGTACTTGGGGCATCCCGAAACCCGTTTATTAGATGGCGGTTTTAGAGCATGGTTAGCAGCAGAAGGCCCCATTAGCACGCAAGGCACCGAACCACCGGAGGTCGAACCGTTTCCAATAAATTCTCAGCACGACACACACATGGATGCGGATGTGATCCGTGTGCTGCTAAACCGATCAGATTTTGTCCCGCTTGATACACGTACAGATGACGAACATTACGGCAGAGTGGCGCGCGCAGAACGGGCAGGGGCGATTCCTGGCTCTATTCATATCGAATGGCTCAATAATCTTGATGAAGTCGGGGCTTTCAAAACTGCTGACGAACTCCGAGAGATGTATGCAGCAGTCGGTATTACCCCCGAAAAGCAAGTCATGTGCTACTGACAGGGCGGATACCGCTCTTCCCAAACCTATTTGGCGTTGCGACTTTTGGGATACCCGAAAGTCAGTAACTACATAGGTTCGTGGAAAGAGTGGGGTGACCGGCTGGATCTGCCGGTCGAGATTCCTGAAGCTTAGCGGTTACGATACGAAGCCAGTTCCTGTAGGTTGGGTTGAACGTAGTGAAACCCAACACACTCTCAGGTTGTTTATAACTTCGGCAACCTCAACTGGACATTCATGTGGTAGGTAATGTCCGGCGTTAGGGACCCATACCCATCGAATATGTGGATTGGACGGAATGCGTAACTTCTCCTCAGTTAAATCATTCCGTCCCATACCGCCAAAAACTTCTAAGATAGGGACGCGTGCGTGTTGTAGGTAGGCGTACGCATCGAAATTTTTGACAGATTCCCAGAAATCGTGCCAGGTTTCGGATTGGAAGCGGTGTCGCGTCGCTTCAGCCTTCCGTTGAATTTGCGCAATCATTGCCTCTGACAGCAAACCATAAAACCTGCCTGTATCAAAAGCACTACCCGCAGACGAAAGACTTGTCCATCCTTCCAGCAAAACAAGCCCACCCACACAAGATGAACGCCGTGCGACTTCCATCGCAACCATACCTCCAAGGCTGTGTCCAACAATCACCAATTCATGAAGATTCAAATGATGGGCAAAGTATTCAACATCTTCAGCAAGGCTGTCTAATGTAAATGGTTGCGTCGGTACACCGCTCTGCCCATGCCCACGAAAATCGAGCGCAATACACCGCTGGTTACGCGCTAAGTTTTTGGTCACAGGTATCCAATCTGACGCATCACATCCCGTGCCGTGTAAGAAAAGTAGTGGAGGCAGTGAACGCCCTGAGTCAAGGTAAGCCATCTCTCCCCAGGACATTGGAATTGTTGTCATAGTAGACGATTCCACTTCAAGTTGGTAAATTCCAGATCCGTGCGGCTGTCCCACCGAGAATCTGTTCTTTGTCGTCGTCGGTCAAAAACGGAAGCCCTTCTTGTATGAGTCGGAGCTCTTGCGCTAAGGATGGCCAATTGTGTTTTTGTCTATGATGCCCGGGGTATCCTGTCCCCCATACCGTCCGTCCTGCACCGAAAACTGAAAGTAATTTTTGAATGAACGGGTGCACATCTGTATACGGGAACTCTTGATGCGAACGTCCAGCAACGTCCGATAACTTGAAATGGATATTATCGTACCGCGCAAGGTCCACAATCGGTTGAAAAGCTGCCGCGTCGGCATCTATTTGTGGGTACCCCATGTGATCAAGGATAAGTGTTAGATGCGGATACTGCCGGGCAATGACCGCGACCTGATCTGCGAACTCAGCGCGGAGATGAAATTGGATGATCGCGTCGAGTGCCGCAATCTCCGCCCACATCGGGCCATTCTGTTGGGTTAGCAATATCTTTTCATCAGGATAGTACATCGGATGGAAACGGAAACCCGCCAAGCCCCGGTCTGTTATCCAATAGCGGACCTGCTCGGCGTTGTCTGGGTCTTGTGGATCAATTAATCCGTGTCCGATGAATCGGTCTGGAAACCGTTCTACTGAATCTGCGATGTAACCGTTATCCCAAGTTGACCAACTCGTTTGCACCAACACCGTCCAGTCTACACTGTGCGTATCCATCTCTGCCAAGAGTTCATCGGCGGTGCCGGGTTCATCAGGATAAGAATTCCAAGTCGGTGCCGTAGGCCCGACAGGATATTTCGGAGGATCGATTTCCCAGACATGTACATGTGTATCTACAATCATGGAAAGCTCCTGAGTACCGTGTTTAGAACAGAAATTGGGCATCCACTTTTTCGCCAGCTTGTAGCGTTGTAGCCGTTGGAATCGTAATTAAACCGTTTGCCAACACGAGGGAATGCAGAATACCTGAACCTTGTGGTCCCGTTGTTTGTGCAGTGATTTCTCCATCAGAGATTTTGAGGATTGCACGCATATAATTAACGCGACCATCTCTATTCGTGACAGATTCGGCTAAGACGGCTTTGAAGGTTGGACGGAATAGATTTGTATGTCCCGCCATTTTCAAGAGTGCGGGTCGGACAAAGAGTTCAAACACAACAAGCGAAGAGACGGGGTTTCCGGGCAATCCAAAAATAGGTTTCCCGTCTGCGATGCCGTAAGCCTGAGGTTTTCCGGGTTTCATTGCGACGCGCCAGAAGTTAATTTCTCCTAACTTCGCCAACACAGTTTTCACCACGTCGTGCTCACCTACGGAGACCCCACCACTTGTGATAAGCGCGTCAGCCTTCGCGAGGGCAGCCCGAAAGATTCGCTCTGTTTCTGCTTCGTCATCAGGGGCGATCCCCATATCAATGGGTATACCGCCAGCTTCTTCAACTTGCGCATAAAGCCCATAACGGTTGCTGTCCCGAATTTTTCCCGGTTCAAGTGGTTCACCAAGCCGTGTGAGTTCGTCGCCTGTTGAAACAATTGCAACAGTAGGTTTCCGGTGTACTGTAGCTTCCGCGCAATTGAGAGAAGCAAGCATTGAGACCTCTGGCGGACGCAGGTGCTTCCCCTTTCCCATTACTTGCTGACCTTCTGCGACACTCTCGCCGGTAAAACGGACGTTTCCAGTCTTGTCAATACTTTCAAAGATTTTGACTTCATCGCCCTCTTGCTGGGTCACCTCTTGCATAATGACAGCATCGGCACCGTCAGGCATCATTGCCCCAGTCATGATTCGCGCCGCTTGCCCTGCTGCGACCTGTTTTGTCGGGGCATAGCCCGCTGCGATCGTCTCTACAACAGAAAGGACAGCAGGATTCTTCTCGGAAGCGTTTCGGACATCGGCTGCGCGAACGGCGTACCCGTCCATCGCTGAATTGTCAAACGGCGGGATGTTCTCATCGGCATGCAACGCCTCTGCAAGCACATAACTCGTGCACTCAAAAATTCCACGCTTTTCCGCAGGTAAGATCGGAATAGTATTCAGCATCCGTTGGCGGGCTTCATCAACACTTAACATTTAATTGAGTCTCCTTTGGATAATCTCATTCCAATATCATAAAGCATTACGTCGATAAGTGCAAGAGCATTAATTTTGATCTTCCAGTTGGGACATCTTCATTGTAGGAGCGATCTCTCTGTAAACTCGCCCCCGGGGCCGGTAGGTATGGTTTCCCAATCGCACCATAGGTGTCAATTTTAGAGACAACAACCAGCGCGATTCCCAGGCCGGTAGGTTCGGTTTTGCGGCCTACTCCCTTAGATGCGACGGGCATCGCGCTACAAAATGCTTTTATCAAACTCACGTTAGAAGAAACAAGATTCTTGATCGCCGGTACTGGTCGGAGAGGTCTTCGGAAAATAGAGCGAATCACAAATAGTTTTATTAGGATATTTATATATTTTCATTTTATTTAAAAAAATACGCCCTAACATAACTGACGCTTACACGCTTATGATTATTGACTTTATAGCAATTTAAA